>DATBMP010000369.1:0-5340 GCA_036554845.1 Pyrinomonadaceae bacterium | reverse complement strand
GGCTCCGCCCTGCCGTAAGCGAGTTTCTTACTCCTTGGGCTCCGCCCCCGGTTCGGCCTTGGCCCAAATTTGGCGTCGCGGAAGGGCGGAGCCCAAACCGGGGCGGAGCCCCAGTATCTAATAAGGCACCTTACGGCAGGGCGGAGCCACAGCCTCACATCCGGCGGCGAAGCCGAATCGGTACTAGCCATTTGTAACATCAAGCGTGAAATACCAACGAAGCAACACCCGTGGCATCACCTCGAATTCGGTGGAAGACCAATGTCACCACTCATCACACCCTGAAGGCTTTTAGACGACTTAAACCCTCCCGAAAAAAGTTGACATAACAAACCTTCTCTTCTAGAGTCTCCCTACTTTTTCTCACGCCCCGATTATTCCCGGCCCGGATCACTAATCCCGACCCAGAAGCAACGTTGACAATGAACATTCAGTTTCGACGACTGTCTTCTTCCAGGTCGTTCGTCTGAGTTCCGATCCAATCTGTGCTCCCTTGGCCTCAGGCCTTCTGAGGTTCCAACTGTTATGGGAGACGTATCTCCGGTAACCGAACGACTGGAGGCTCCGACAAATCCTCAGGGTTACAAGCAGGGTTTCGCATTACAACTACAGGCTCCCCCCAAAGGTACCTGCGTGCATCATCCATTCAGGTGATCCATTCGAGCTTTCGAGTCTCACAATGGTGCCGAGAAATGGACTTCCTGCAGACCTGGGCCTTACGCGATCAATCGCACCTCGCCTTGCTCCAATGGCAGAACTCAACGGAGTTACGTTCATAAGTGTGTCGTTCCCTCGCGGAGTAGTTCTGGACTCTCCGCTGCACCATTCAAAGGAGCCAAAGACAATGCAAAGAAAACGAATGTCTCGTTTACCTGTGTTTCTGATCGCTGTGCTTGCTGGAGCTGTGACTCTGGTCACAGTAACGGCACTCGCACAATTTCCTGACAAGACAAGAAATCCCAACGCAGCAAATGAAGGCATAAACAAATCACTTACCCAACAGATCGGCGCCGGTCGGGCTAATGTGATGACGCCGGATTCCTCCGCTTTCATCATCGCGCGCGATCCCTTCCGCGCAGTCCGTCGCGGTCGCCAGCTCTTTCAACGAAAGTTCTTGCGTGGAGAAGGACTTGGACCAATCACCGGTGAAGGCGATGGCAAGACAGATATCCAGGTTGATCTCATTATCGGCGCGGGTTTGGCCGATAGTTGCGCAGCCTGTCACGGACTTCCACGTGGCGCCGCAGGCTTTGGTGGTGACGTAGTCACTCGACCCGACAGCCGGAACGCGCCCCATCTATTCGGTCTTGGATTGAAAGAGATGCTTGCCGATGAGATCACGGCCGAGCTACGCGAAATTCGAGACGATGCGCTCAATGAAGCACGATTTCGTCGTCGGAATGTTACCAAAACACTTAGGACCAGCTTCGGCAAGGGCAACATCCGTTACGGTGAAATCACTGCAAGGCCGAACGGCACTTTCGATACATCGCGAGTTGAAGGTGTCGATCCTGATCTACGCGTTCGACCCTTCTTCCTGCATGGCGACACGATGTCGATTCGCGAGTTTCTGGTCGGCGCCTTCAACGCTGAGATGGGACTCGAAGCAAACGACCCGGACCTAAGAAACGCGGAAAGGTTCGGTGGCCGAAGGGTCGTTACACCAGCAGGCATGGTTCTGGATGGAAGGATCGACAGAATCGAACAGCCCCCGGTCGATGATGAGAATCACGACGGTGACAACGACGGTGTCGTGAATGAGATCCCTACCAGCCTGGTCGACTTCATGGAGTTTTACCTCCTTCACTATTTCAAAGCCGGCACTGGTGAAGCTACAAGTGAAACAGTTGACGGCAGAAACAAATTCATCCTTCTCGGTTGTGCTGAGTGTCACATACCCAATCTGGTGATCAATCGGGATCGTCGCGTGGCTGATGTTGAAACGGTCTACAACCCCAGCGAGGGAAATCCGTTCAACCGCCTCTTCGCGACGGCTACTCCTTTCTTCACTGCAGTAGATGACCACTCTGGTTTTCCAACCTTGAAGAGACCGAACCTGGGAAGCTTCGTCGTACGAAATATCTTCACCGATTTCAAACGACACGATATCGGACCAAACTTCCACGAGCGCAACTTCGACGGAACAATGCGTACGCACTTCCTGACAACACCGCTTTGGGGAGTTGGCAGCACTCCAAGTTATGGACACGATGGTCGCAGCGGTGATTTGCTGTCGGTGATCTTGCGTCACGGCGGCGAAGCACAGCAGGCACGTGACAACTTTGCTCACGCCGGTTCCACCACGCGGCGAAATGTCATCGCATTCCTCAACACGCTGATACTGTTCTCGCCGGATGACACGGCATCCAACTTACAACCTGCGGATCCCAACACACCGGGCTATCCTCAGTTTGGTCACGGCAGTATCAGATTAACCGCACTGTTCAATGACACGAACGACGTTGAATAGAGTTAACCCATAATTAGTAAGGGCGGTCCTTTGTGGCCGCCCCTTTTTTAAAGCACTTTTGTTGGGAGAAGAACAGATTGGGTAATTAGAGTCGCAAAGTTAATATCTAAACCCACACAAGCTCATATGCCGAGGCAGTCAACGCTTTTGAGTGCGGTTGTTGTTTGACGATTTCGTTCGCAGTAGTGGTTCCTTATACCAACGTTCGCCGCTTCGATATTCCTCTTCATTCCTTCCCAACATCGCGAGTGCACGTGTGGGTTGCAAGTGCGCGCACGCGACAATCACCGCATTCAACAGTGCCAGAGGTGCGACGTAAGAACCGGTAAACGACGGGCTACTGGTTGGAGCAATGAGGTAAGCATCACAGTGAACGGCTATCGGTGTGTTGTCGGTATCTGTGATCCCATACGTGGGTACCCCACGAGCATGTGCTCGTTTGACTGAATCCACCGTCTCTCTCAAACAACGACCAAAGCTGATCGCAATCAATAGATCCTTATTGGTAAGCACATCGATGCGATGTTGCAGGTTGCCACTACTGCCGATAGGTGCGTCCGCGTCAAAGCCCAGCGGAACAAGTCCATAAGCAAGGAACCAGGCGAGCGAAGCAGCGAGATCAACTCCCACGACCAGAATGCGTCGAGCTCTGTGAATACGTTTGGCAAGATCAACAGCGCGATCGGCATCGAGACTCGAACGCAAGATACTTAAACTTTCCGCGTCACGCTCCAGACAATGCAGGACCTGGTCTCGGACGCTTCGCTTTTCCTGCGTCTCGGCCTTTAGAACCGTATATGGCGTGATGTGGTTGACGAAGTGTTGACGAAGGTCGGCGGCAAAATCGGCAAAACGTTCGTAGCCGAGCGCCTGCACGCTGCGCACGATGGTGGCGGCATCCACCTTGTAGCGCTTCGCCATTTCTCGAGATGAAAGAAAGAAGGTCTCTTCATGGTTATCGAGGATGGCGCGGATCAATTCGCGTCTACTACCGCTTAACGCTGATTTTGCAAAACGAACTTCCAGCGAACATGTTGAACTGTCGGAAGAATTTCCATTGTCAGTCTTCGAACCTTTGGTCGACATGTTCGCCTCCCAGAATCTCTAGACCGCTTTTCTTGTTATCGTTTCAACCTTTTCCGTAGTGTTCTGAATACTCTCGAGATCGATATCAAAACCCAAGCCAGCTTGTTTTGGTACTTCGACTGTGCCATCAGCAGCTACAGTTACTTCCGGATCGATGATGTCTTTTTTGAAGTAGCGAGAACTGGCCGAGATATCGCCGGGCAAGGTAAAACCGGGGAGGCTGGCCAACGCGATGTTGTGGGCCCTTCCAATGCCAGACTCCAGCATGCCGCCACACCACACAGGCACGCCTTTGGAATAACAGAGATCATGAATCGCGAGCGCCTGCAAATAACCACCGACTCGGCCTACTTTAATGTTTATTAGACGACAACTCCCTAACTCGAGTGCCTTTCGTGCGTGACTAACGCTGGTGATACTTTCATCCAAACAGATTGAGGTTTTCAACTCACTCTGTAGCGCAGCGTGATCGACAATGTCGTCGTTCTCCAGTGGTTGCTCAATCATGAGGAGATTGAAGTCATCGAGTTGCTTGAGATGATCTTTGTCTTTGAGCGTGTACGCCGAGTTCGCATCAACCGAAAGGAGAATGTCAGGATGTGCATGCCGAACCTTTCGAACCACCTCAACGTCCCACCCGGGTTTGATCTTCAGCTTGATGCGTTGATAGCCGAGGTTGAGATAACGATCGACTCGTTCGAGCAAAGCCTCGACCGTGGGTTGGATCCCCAAACTAACTCCGACCGATACGTGTTCCCGATCTCCACCGAGGACTCTCGATAATGGTTCGCCCTCAGCCTGCGCGATGAGATCCATGAAGGCCAATTCAATGCCGGCCTTAGCCATGTTGTGTCCCTTGAACCGCGCCAGATGGTTGGCGAGCTGATTAAGTGTAGTGATTGGTTGTTTGAGTATAGCTGGTGCGAGAAAATCACAAATGATGTGAAACGCCGACCCTACGGTTTCATAGCTGTAAAGCGGCGCTTCTGAGGCGACTACTTCACCCCATCCCGTCAATCCGTTCGCCTCGAGTCGCACCAGAAAGATCAGTCGCGAATCGATACTTCCAAAGCTCGTTTCGAAGGGTTCCACCAGCGGCAAACGAATCAGACGCAACTCCACTTGATCGATCTGAATCGATTCCCGATCAGTGGAAGATCTTGTTCCCGGCTCGCCAACCGACACCTTCATGGCGCGGGAAAATAACATAGCAAAATGTTTCGTGCAACAGATGTTGTGAATTATTGACACTGTGCAACGAACGATGTTATATAGCGCTACGCCGAGCGCAGGGCCGAGAAATTTCAAGCGAAAAGGCCAACTCTTTCCGTGTGTCGGTTTCAGTTCAAACAACAAAATGAGTTCGTCATGCCCGAGGGCTGAAGCTGTCACTTGCACCTCGATTTCAACCACACTTTCTAAGGAGGCCGTAGCCATGAAGGGAGTGAACTTAAGTTCCAACCAGGATGAACTCGGAGGTAGCGCCGGTAGCTTTAAGAGAATCGCTTCTCGGTTCCTGGTCCTGTCGCTTGTTTTTGTGTTGCCTCACCTTCTTGCTCCGGTCGCCAGCGCGCAAACCACCGTCTCAACCATTGAAGGCACAATCAAAGATCCGCAAGACAGGTTTATCGCCGGCGCCCAGGTCACAGCGAAGTCGAGCACACTTTCAACAGAACGCACCGCCACCAGCGATGCAGAGGGCTTCTATCGCCTCGCTGCTTTGCCTGCTGGTATCTACTCGGTTACGGTTTCGCACGCCGGGTTTGCGGCTTACAACGTCGACA
>DATBMP010000367.1:0-9866 GCA_036554845.1 Pyrinomonadaceae bacterium | reverse complement strand
CGCCCTTGCGGTAAGCCTGCGGCTTACCGCACCTTCATATATTTTGATCGAGGCTATGCCTCAAAGATGAAACAGTTTAGGTATAGCCTGATATTTAGGTTGGAATAACGGTAAGCCGCATACTTACGGTAAGTCTGCCGACGATGCCGTGCTCAAGACATGCTTTCCCTGCCAGCAGGCAGTGAAAGAGCGCGACCTCGTGTTCACACGTTATGCGCCTTAAGGAATGGGGAGTAATCATGAGTAGAAAAATGAAAGTAGCGCAGATAAGCAATCCTGGTGGAGATTGGGACTTGGTTGAACGCGATATCCCTGAGCCCGGTGTGGGACAGATTCGTGTGAAAGTCGAGGCGTGTGGCATTTGCCATAGCGATACCCTTGTCAAAGAAGGTCTTTGGCCGGGTCTACAGTATCCGCGTGTTCCGGGTCATGAAGTCGGCGGACGCATCGATGCACTGGGCGACAACGTTACTGCCTGGCAGAAAAATCAACGCGTGGGCGTTGGTTGGCATGGAGGTCACTGTTTCGTGTGCGAACAGTGCAGGCGTGGCGACTTCGCAATGTGTGTTAATCGAAAAGTTACCGGCATTGACTTCGATGGAGGATATGCTGAATACATGATCGTAACAGCGACTGCGCTGGCCGCTATTCCGGATCAACTCCCTGCCGAAGAAGCAGGACCCTTCATGTGCGCGGGTGTCACGGTCTACAACGCATTGCGCAACTCTGGAGCTCGCGCAGGAGATGTAGTTGCGATCCACGGTATTGGCGGTTTGGGTCATCTGGGAGTGCAGTACGCGAGGCAGATGGGTTTTGAAACAGTCGCGATTAACCGAGGTAACGACAAAGAAACGTTGGCACGAAAGCTCGGAGCGCATCATTACGTAGACGCAACAGCTGATGATGTGGTGGTGGAATTGCAAAAGCTTGGCGGGGCGAAGGTGATTCTCGCAACTGCTCCCCACGCGCAGGCGATCTCAGCACTAGCTGATGGATTAGCACCCAGCGGCAAACTGCTGGTGCCGGCCGCACCAGCTGAACCACTGACGATCAGTGTGTTCTCGTTAATCATGAGACGGAGTTCAGTTGCCGGTTGGTATTCAGGGACCGCGAAGGATTCGCAAGACACGATGGAATTCAGTGCGTTGAGCGGCGTGCATCCGATGATCGAAAAGTATCCGCTGGAGCGCGTGGCGGACGCTTTTGAACAGATGCATAGCGGCAGGGTGCGCTTCCGTGTCGTTCTAACAATGGGCAGCTGATCAGGTTTTTAGCGCAGGTTCTAACACCTGATCGATTCACGGAACTACCGCACAGTAGTGCTCTTCACTTTACCTCGATCGTCTTCAAGGCACTGGGCGAGCGACGACTCTGAATCCGAGATAGGGCGTTTGGACTTCGGGTCGGAAATTCTCTCGGTAAGGTATGTAGAGAACTGCCGTGCTCGCTGTGTACCACGAACCGCCTCGCAAAACCCGCTCGCCGGCCGTTTCATCCTTGTTCCGATCATCGTCATCGACATAGCGATCCTGACGGTTATAACTGCGGTAGACTGATTGAGTCCATTCGGCTACGTTCCCCGTCATGTGATAGATACCGTAGCGATTGGGAAAGTAGTTTGACCTCGTCTCTTGAAGATCCACGACGGTAACTTCTGCTCCCGGATTCTTCTTCCAGTTATACAATCCTACCTCGTTATCACTGATGTTCATGCCGAGTCCGTAGTCGAAATTATCCGGCCCACGTGCAGCCTTTTCCCATTCGGCTTCGGTCGGTAGCGAGAAGATCCATTTTCCTGATCCGACGCGCTTAGTTAGCCAACGGCAATAGGCGTTTGCTTCGAACCAATTTACCTGGACCACCGGCTGGCCGGGCTGGCCGAACCTCACAAAATCGGCATCAGTAGGTTTCAACTCTGCGGTCGAGTGAGAAACATTCGCCGATTTCCATTTTCGCCCGCCTTCAGTCCAGTTTGCGTTGTCGGAATATCCATGGGGGTCGATCAGAAATTCTCGGAACTCAGCATTGGTGACCTCAAATGGGTTGATGTAAAAGCTGCCGAGCCAAATGTAATGCGGTTCTTGCACCCGCAGCTGGTCACCAAAAAGGAAGTGCCCACTGGGGATGATTACAAAGTCGGGCAAGTCAGGTAGCAGTCCGTGTGGCGGGCCCGTCACCGGAGGGCGCATGGTAACGGTAAACGCGCCTGCTTCGTCCGGACCGCCGCGATATCCAACGATCGCAACCGGATAGTGAAGTTTAGTGCCCGCTACTTCGACCTGTAGAAAATAGTTACCTCGCGCCAACCAGATTCGTTCACCTTCGATTGGAGACAACCGTACTGCGTCTTGAAGCTTGTTACCTGCTTTGAAAAGGGTTAGCGACTGAACGGGCGTCTTTGAAATGATTACTTCAGTCTCTTCCCGTTCGTAGTGCAGGAGATCATGCCGTTGAGTGGACTGAAAGTAGACTACAAAGAGGGTGACGATGATGACGCCGATCGCCAGGACTCCTACGGCGAGTTTTTTCATAGCATCTCGACGAAACCGGTGAGGTCTCTCGGGAACGGCAATGACAAAGTGTACCTGTGATCAGTCGCCAGTCTCTTGCCTGAGTGCGGCCTGCTTCATCAAGTACCGGGCATCAAATGTCTTGGCGTCTGAGCAGTCTTTGGGCGATGAACAAAGGCGCAGCTATCCAGAGGATGAGCGCGATAAGCAATAGGACCATGCTTAAAGTTTCCCCGCCGAGAAATCTAAGCAACGCGGCACCGCCCGCCCCAAAGATGTCATTGCCGTTGAGTGTCATGAGGCTGGCGACGCGCACCATATCGACAGGATTTCCAAACAGTGACCCAAAAATAAAGAGATTTGCCGTTCGCTCTTTGAACAAAAACGTAGCTCCGATCACTAACAGATCGTAGAGAAGCACAAAGAAGAACCAAACTACGAGGGCTACACCAAACGCTTTACTTTGGCGCCGACAAATTACCGAGACGAGAGCTGACAAGCTCAGAAATATCAGTGCCAGTAACAGAGAGAAACCGACAAATGCTGGATAACGAAGCGAGCCCTCGGTGCCGGCATTGGTAGCGATGATCACGCCGGCAAGACCGAAGCCGATTAAGGTTGCGGAAAGGATCGACGCGAAAAGACCAAAGAATTTCCCGAGCAGGACTTCGCTCTTGGTTACAGGTTGTGAAAACAACAACTCGCTTGCACTTTTCTCGCTGGTAAAGCTGAGTGTTCCCATAGTCAGAGCCACCAACGGAACGACATAGAGCACCATGTTGACCAGGCTTGCTGAAGTGCGCGCGAACCCCTGAAAGCCTAAGGTGCCAGCAGTAACCAATCCGAAGTAGGAGATTGCCAACACCAGCACTCCAAACACAGCCGAAAACACCAACGTCCAGCGGTTCCGGATATTGATAAGCAGCTCTTGCCTGGCGATTGCTCTGATTGCGTTTGTGTCCATCTGGGATCGGTCAGGGGTTCACAATTTCTTTGAAGCGAAGCTGTGTGCCATGGTACGTAGTGCTCGCTGCCTCGGCTCTCTCTTGATCTTTGAAGGCGATGATTCCGCCATTCATGGGCGTCTTCAGTTCGGTGGAACGCATGAAGAAAGCATCCTCACCTTTGATCCATTGCCGGGCATCGAAGTCCATTACAAAATAGGCACTTACACTGCTCACTCTCTTGCTCTTTATGAAATCAGCCATACAACTGATGTCGTCAAATTTGAATGCTTGTCCCTCAACGTCTATCAATTCTGCCGCATATTGTTTCTCTGAAATGGCCATCTTGCACCGAGCGCACACGTCCTCTGGCTGCAAGTCAACCGGCTCAACCTTGCTTGTGGCGCAACCTGGGACCATTAGCAGCGAACAGATCGCGCAGGCCCGGAGTAATCCGCGCGGGAATCCTGATCCAATGAATAATCTGAAGAGTACTCTTCTCATTTGTCCTCGACGCTTTCCTGGGCCATATACCTCATGTAGATGTCTTCCAGCGACAACTCTTCAGTGGCAAAGCTTTCGATTCGTCCCCCTGCTGCTTCGATCGCTCGCAGAATGTTCAGTCGGTCTCGTGCGGGCGAGGTTATCACCAGCGAAGTCCCTTGAAGTTCCGCTTCCGTTACCCCACATTGTCGCACTGCACCTAACAACTGCTCGCTCGGATTAGCAAGCACGACTCGCATCCGCGATGTACTCATCAACTCTGCTCGCAACGCCGCAATCGATTGCAGCGCTACGAGTTTGCCGCCGACCAGAATCGCAACTCGATCAGCTAATTGTTCGACATCGGCAAGCACATGTGAGGAGAAGACGATTGTCTTACCTTTTCGCTTGAGGGAAGCAACGAACTCACGAAATTGAACTGCTCCATTTGGATCGAGGTTAACAGTTGGTTCATCCAGGACCAGCACCGGGACATCAGGCAGGCAAGCAACGGCCAGGCCCAGGCGCTGAACCATGCCTCCGGAGAATTGGTTGACCGGCTTTTCGAAGAAACCATTGAAATGAAAGCCCACAGAGTGCAATGTCTTGTCGATCTGTTCCACCGGTAAGCGCCGCAAGCGACAGTAAAACTCAAGAACTTCGCGCCCGGTCAACTGATCGCTAAAGCTCACACGCTGGGGAAGGTAACTCATCAATCGTTTTGCCTCGCGGCTCCTGTGCCACAGGTCAAAGCTTCCCACCAGAATCGTGCCCGACGTGGGCACAGTCAATCCGATCATGCATTTCAACGTCGTGGTTTTGCCACTACCGTTTGGTCCAAGCAGAGCGAAGGTCTCACCGCGTTCGACATCGAACGATACGTCGTCGACAGCCACTGCATTGCTAAATCTCTTGGTAAGGTTTCTGACAGTGATAGTCATCGTCGCCTGGGCCTTTGCCCCTTCCGGATCACGATCGCACCCAGGATCATTGAGCACAACGAGGCCAGCATCAAGGTGCGATTTGTACTAGTTGTCGGGGTCGTTAATGCAAACCTCATAGGTACAGGTTTGATCAAGGGCGCGTTGTCCGTTTCGGGCGATCCTGTAAAAACTGGAAATGCCTTCTCCGCAACAGACAGCGCCCGCGCAGCAGGACTCTCGAGATAAATGCGCAGCCGTGGATAATTGCCTTCCATGTACTCGAACACATTTTGAATCTTCAGAGGCACGTCGCCATTGCCGTCGTGGTTCAGATCGTAACCATCGTAATGGCTCCAAAAATTTCCTAATCCGTTCTGGGACCACCTGGTCGTCGTGTTTTTTCCGATCACCTGCAGCGGACTCAAGTTACCGATAAAATTGTTCTCGGAGAACACGTTTGCGTCTGAACTGCTGAACATTTGCAGGGCCACGTCGTTGTTGGCGATCGTATTGCGCCGGAAGGTGGTCTTGCGGAGGGCCTCCATGAAGATTCCGGTCGCATTATCAACGATAAAGTTGTCCTCGGCCACAAGCTCATTGCACTCCTGAAAAAGGATGCCAAATGAACTGAACCCGCGATTGTGAACAAAGGTATTGCGGCGAAATTCAATCTGGCTTGAATACATGATCGCAGCGCCTGCGATATTGTTCGAGAAAACGTTGTCTTCGAAAACATTTCGGTCCGAAAACATATAATGCAGACCATAACGCACGTTTGAAACTCGGTTGCGACGAATCTGATTGCCGTTGCAACTTTGTACGTAAAGCCCGTCGCGCATGTCTGAGACGATGTTGTCCTCGATGATGTTGTCAGGTGAGTTCCACAGATGAAGTCCTGCCCCGCGACCGCCCAGCTCCAATTCGGCACGCCCGCGCATCTGATTTCCGCGCAGCACATTACCATGCGAACTGAAGAGATAAATTCCATAAAGGACGTCGTGGAGTTCATTGTTCAGGACATGGTTTTTGCTTGATTTGAGTAAAACGCCGGAGTCTTCCCGGGTCAGATCTCCGCCGCTGTGTTCGATAACGAGACCTTTGAGCAGGCATCCATCGGCCGTGACTGTAATGACACTGCCAAATCCTTCGCCGCGCAGCCGGGGACGATCAATTCCTTCAAGTGTGATCTGTTTGTTGATGATGAGATTGCCTGTATACGTTCCGGCGCGCACTTGCACCACGTCGCCGGGCTGCGCGACGTCGATTGCCGCTTGAACCGTTTGAAACTCGCTGCCAGGCCCTCCAACAACAAGCGTGGCGGCCGTCGCCGACGAGCCGCCAATGACTAGTGCCAAACAGATTGCCCCGCTTTTAAGATGAAACCACCTTGTCATCTGACCCCCCTTTGACCCGCTTGGCGGATAGAACGATTGCGAGCAGCAACAACAGAGCGAACGCAAACAGCGCGTAAGAAGCTGGCCCCGGAAAACTGTTGACTGAAAAGTTGGCGATCTGTTTAGAACCAAATAACGGCGGTGTGAAGGGTTCAACCTTGATCGAGGCAGTGGGATCCAGATTGTGGCCGTAAAGGTAAAGCCGATGATAGAAGCTCCACATCGAGAACAATCCGAAATAGACGAAGATCACAAACACGTCAACGAGATTCGACATCTTTCCCAGGACCATCGCTCTGAGCGCCAGGATCATTAACAATCCAATCACCAGCGGCACCCAATTGAACTCGTTGAAATCACTCTCGAGCAGTGGCCGCATTCCGATGTAGTGATTAAGAGAGTTGATCTCCCTTAGGTCGTCGCGGTTCGGCGTTTTCCCTCCTTCCAATTGATACGAATAGATTTTCAGGACCAGCCCGTCGGTATACTGGTTCGAGTAAAAGCTCATGTTCCAGAGCGGAAAGAGGTATGAGGGAAGTAGCACCAGGACCGCGACCAGAATCAAGACGCGGCTTTTCAACGAAAGCGGCAGTTCGAAGAAAGTTGTTATCTTCTGGAGAAGACTTCTCATGTGCGTGGGTTGCTCCTTTCCACACTTGCTGACGAAGGATGAAGGACGAAGTTTATTCAGGTTGCTTCATCCCGCATCCTTCCGCGCCTTGCCGGCTCAAAATTACCTCGGTTTGACCAACAAGTACCCCTGCATCTCCTGGTGGAGCGCTGAGCAGAAGTTGGTGCAGTAGTACGGAAAGACGCCGGGTTTATCAGCAATGAATTCGATGGTTTTCGTCTCCCCGGGGTCAATCACCACATTGATGTTGTATTCAAGCAATCCGAAGCCGTGAAGTTCGTCTGTCGTTTGCTCGATATTGGTGATGTAGATGGTCACCTTATCGCCCTGATTGACCTCTATCTTGTTCGGTTCGAAGCTGCTGCGCACGGCGACCAACTTCACTGCCACGTCTGATCCGTTACGGGTGAATGAGGCGTCCTTCATGTCCCAGATGGCGTTCGGGTTCTTGTTCTCCTCTTTCGGATAGACCTCGATGGGTTTGAGTTTGTCGGCTTTAATCAGTTGTGCGTAGTGCGGCTCAGGCTCAGTGAAAGCGTCGTAGAGCAGTTTCATCTTCTCGCCGCTGATGTTGATCAATTGCGAGCTTTCGGGCTGCGATGGACCAACGTTCATGTGCCGCCCGTGTGAAAGCTTATTGAGCGCGATGAGGTATTTACCGTCTGGGGCGACCGTATCCCCTTCGGCGGTGGCAAGGTGTCCAATGTTGTAGGAGATTGGAATTTTGTCGACCATCTCCCACGAGCCCAGCCTCCACTTCGCTACGGCGCTTTCAACGAAGAGAGAGGTGTATGCAAAGCCTTGATCGTCGAACTGAGTATGCAACGGTCCCAGTCCTACGTTGACTTCAGCCTCACGGACCTTATCGTAGTTCAATACCGGAATGCCGTCCTCATCACCAGTGAAATCCTTGTTCTGGATAGCAGCCAGGATCTTTTCCATGCTGAAGGCTGTCGTGATCGATTGGAGTTTCCCACTGCCGATGATCCACTTGCCGTCAGGACTCACGTCGACTCCGTGGGGACTCTTGCTGCAGGGAATGAGATAGACAATGCCAGTTGCTTCTCTTGGTTCCAGGACTTTGACGCCGCCGATCATCTTTACTCCCCGTCCCTCGTTGGCAGCCTTCTCGGCTTCTTTCCAATTTACGGCAATGATGTAATCGCGGTCCTTCTGCGTCGAAGTTACTTCCAGTTGGCCTATTGCGCGCTCAGTGTTGTAGCTGGTCCAGAAAGCCCAGCCTTCGCTCGGCCCTTTGCCGGCGTCCCCAAGATCGAAGTCGAACGGTGGCATAAGAATCTGCCAGCCGTTGCTCATGTTGCCGTTGTTCGGGTCGATGGCGAGTCCCGCGACAATGCCTTTGAACTTCGTGGCGTAGTCTTCCATTGGTTCGTAAGTTCCCTTCGGCAGGGGCACCGAAAAGCGTGACGCGGCCAATACGTACTCCGTATTTGGGGTGACAAACGAGCCGCCGTGATATCCCGAGATGTTCGGAACCGGACCAAAAATCTGTTTGGTCTTGAAGTCCCGGAGATCGATCCGTGCCATTCGGTTATTTGCATTGTCGTTGATGAAGAGCCAACGTCCGTCGTAGTCACCCTTCGTCTCGCTGAGGGCAGGGTGATGAACATCACCCCAGGTGTAATCTCCGAGCATCTCCTTAGATTCCTTGTCGAAACCGTAGCCTGTCGCCGGATATGGCGCGAAGACCGGAATCGTGGAGATGTGCCTCATTGAGGGAACGCCAGCGACATAGACATTGCCGGAATGGCCGCCGGAATAGAAGAGATAGTATTCGTCCGTGTCGCCTGGGGCGACGTAAGTGGCGATGGCGGCTTCGGCCACATCGCCTCGTTGGATTTGGGGCTTCTTCGCACATCCTGCGTAACCAAAAAATACTAGCAGTGCGCAGGTCGTTCCTACACCAAACCAAGTGAGTTTCGAATAATTGCCTTTCATAATTTGTCCTTCTTTCGAGGAAGCAGATTCCTTGTTTCAAGTAGCGCTTTCAGCTTCATCTTTTGTTTGTTCAAAGCATTCGTGACTCCAAAGCTGAGCGCCTCTCAAGGAGTCTTCGTTTCGGGTCCTGGTTGAGCCTTCTGTTCTGTTGAGGGTTGAGGCTGTGGTTCGAGCTTCTTTTGATACGCTATCTTCAACTTCTCAACTGCCTCACGTTTCTCTTCGGGCGAAAGTATGATTTGCGTTGATAAAACCACAGCCATGGTGCCCCTGGGGTTATTCAAAAAGTCTTCAAGCTGCATTCCAAAACGGCTTTGCACGTCAGTCACGGCCTCAGAAAGATCTGGACCGATCTTGGAGGCCGACTCCACGCCTAGCGTGCTGACCGAATGGCATACAAAACATCCCTTCCTGACGAAGAACGCGCCTTCGCCTTCAAGCATCCGTTTTTCTTTCTCGATCTCTTCCGGAGTCTGCTGCTCAGTGAACTGCACTCCGGACATATAACGCGCGGGAATCGTGGTCCGTGTCCAACTCATCACGAGTAAGCCGAGAGCCTGCGCGTCGCGACTATTAAAGTTGAAATTCGGCATCACCGTCTCTGGGACCAATGCTTTGGGATTTTGCAGGTGGGCAACGTGCCACGCGAAGGCGGACTTAACGCCGAGCATGCGAGAGTAGTCGTACTGCTCTGGCGATTTATCTCCAACAAAGGTGAGGTCCGGCCCAATAGTGCCGCCGCGGTCATTGATCGTATGACAAGCGCGGCAGTTTTTCTCCTGGACTAACTGCTTCGCTTGATTGATGTAGTCAGCGCCCTTGGTCTCACGGTCGTAGCGATGACAAGTGTTGCAGTTGATCTGCATCATCGCCTTCCTGTCTTTAATGAGGTAGAGATCGCTCACTTGTTTGCCCAACAGCGGCTCTTCCCAGTGCTCGACAAAACCGTGAGCCGATTCCATGTCGGTCGCAAAACCCTGTCCACCATGACAGGAGGTACAGCCGTACTCATTGATAGGGTG
>DATBMP010000327.1:0-12197 GCA_036554845.1 Pyrinomonadaceae bacterium | reverse complement strand
ATTGGCAATAGTTTGCATCGCCCCACTGCTAACGATTGCCGCCACCTCGTTCATCATCAGTCGCAATTCAGCCCGCGCAATGCTCCGTGAAGAGCTGGATCGAGAAGTTGGTGCAGCAACAAATGACTTCGATAACCTGGTTCGTGATCGACAAAGTGAATTACAGCAGTTAGCCGCTGGCAGGCCCATGGCAGAGTTCACGCGCGTTCCGTATCCCACACAGGAACCATCTCAAGATTTTAAAGATGCCGTGTCGAGATCGGTCCGGACCAACGACGCATTCTCAAACATCGCGATGTTTCGAGCGGACAAACAATTAATGTTAATGGCCGAGGCATCGTCTTCGGGTGTCATGTTTCGGGCGACTGGGTTTACCGAGAACGACAGTGAACCTGACCAAAAAAGCTGGAACGCTAAAAGTGGTGAGACTGTTTGCGCGCTCGCCGCCCGACCCGCAGTTGGTCGAACACTTCGTTGCGCAACTCCTGTCGCAAATCAAACCGGAGATCGTTTCTTACTAGTCGGCGATATCAATCTCAGCTCGCTACTAATGAACGTCGCGCGAGAAAGGAACGGCGATCCAAAGCCGGAGATGTTTGTTGTACTCGATCGTTCGGGTCAGATCGTTTATCACACCAACGACGCACTGAACCATCAACAGGTTCAAAACGCGTTTCCCGAATTCGCGCCGGTCGCTGCCGTGATGAGTGCGGGCCAGATAGGTGTTCAAACCTACCGCGCTACAAACGGCGACGAGTGGATGGTCAGTTACAAACAGTTACCTTACGAACTCTCAGCCGCAGTGATGCACAACAGTTCGCAGGCTTTGACTGGTGTCAGAAGGAGTGGCTGGCTCATCGCGGGGTTTGCCGTACTTCTCGGAATGGGAATGGCGACCACTCTCGTGCTGCTTTATCAACGCCGGCTCGCAAAGATCGAACGCGTGACGGAGGGCGTGAATGCGATAGCCAAAGGCGATCTCGAACGTTTCATCGAAGCACGATCGCGCGATGATATTCGACCACTGGCTGACGGGGTCAATCTGATGACCGAGCAGCTGCGTAGACAACTTGCGCGCGAAGCTGAAACTAGACAGTTTCAAAACTTTGTCCGACTCTCGGCGATGTTGACTCATGATCTAAAGAACGTAATCGGATCGCTTTCGTTGCTGGTATCCAACATCGAGGAGCATTTCGATAATCCTGAGTTTCGAGCGGACGCGATGCGGGCCTTGACCGAGACGGCTGAGAAGATGCAGGCGCTGGTTGAACGACTCAGCAATCCTGTCACGACCCTTAGCGGGGAATTCAAACAGCCCGAGGCAGTGGATCTCGTTCCTGTTATCAAACGGGTTCTTGGCGCTGCGAGACAGGCGCAAAGGGACGACATCAAGGTGGAAACAGTGTTACCGCCATCGCTGATTGCTCGCGTCGACCCCGAACGCATGGAGAAGGTGATTGAGAATCTGATTATCAATGCGCTTGAAGCGATGGCGGGAACGGGTGGAACTTTGTTGGTCCAAGCGGGAAAAAACGATGCTGATCGGGTGTGGTTTAAGGTCTCGGATTCCGGAGTGGGAATGAGTCCGCGCTTTATCGAAGAGAAACTCTTTCACGCCTTCGCAACTACAAAGAAAAAGGGAATGGGACTCGGTCTTTACACCTGCCGCGAGGTTGTTCAAGCGCATGGCGGGACTATTGAAGTGCAGTCAAAACAGGGTGCTGGCACAACATTTTCCATCGTGCTACCATCGCCTTCATCAAGCAGAAACGTGTCAACAGCGGAACGCAAATCGTCAACTCCCTCTTGATTGCCCCAGACCTTTATCCGCTCCTCATTAACAGATTAATAGCTGTTTGGATCCATCTCGCGTAGATCGTCGTTTGTGCATTCATGACTGACCATACTTCAAATAAAGAGATCGTGCTCGTCGTTGATGATGACGAGGGAGTGCGTCGTGGTCTCTATTGGGCACTCAGCTCGACGTACAAGGTTCTGGAAGCCTCGTCCCGTGAACAGGCACTTCAAATTCTGCTCAAGGAGAAGCCGGCCGTGGTCGTGACGGATCTGCACTTGCCGCCGCATGCCGACGATCCTTCAGAAGGTTTGGAAATTATTAAGGCCGCGCGCGAGGCGGCCCGCCCGATCCAGGTCGTTGTGATTACCGGCAGCAATTCGAAGAATGCAGCCTTGGAAGCTGTTGCGCACGGTGCCTATGGTTTTTTTGAAAAGCCTCTCGACGCTGCTGAAGTACTGCACATCGTGAATCAAGCGGCGCGCATGCGTCGCCTTGAGTTGGAGAACAATAGACTACGTGGAGAGCTGACCGCGACGCGTGGATTCGGTGATCTTATTGGCAGCAGTCAATCGCTCTCGAAGATTCTCAAGAACGCTCGTGCTGTCGCCGTCACGAGCGCGACTGTCTTGCTTACCGGCGAGAACGGAACAGGTAAGGAGATGTTGGCCCGCGCGATTCACCAGGAGAGTTCTCGCTCGAGTGGGCCATTTGTAGGAGTGAGTTGCGCGGCTTTGCCAGAGACGTTGATCGAATCGGAGTTGTTTGGTCACGAGAAAGGATCGTTCACCTCAGCAACCTACTCTCGAAAAGGAAGATTTGAACTCGCTGACGGCGGAACGTTGTTCCTCGATGAGATCGGTGAACTTACACAGGCCGTGCAGGTCAAGTTGTTGCGGGTCTTGCAAGAGCGGGCATTTGAGCGAGTTGGTGGCACGAAGACTTTGAATGTCGACATCCGTTTGATTGCGGCGAGTAATCGAGATCTCGAAAAGGAAGTGGAAGCAGGAAGATTTCGTCGCGATCTTTTTTATCGTCTCAATGTGGTGCCGCTTACGATTCCGCCTTTGCGAAGTCGAATGGATGACATTCCGATCCTGGCGGCGCACTTTGCTGCCAAGACTGCTGAGAAATATGACCGTCCGAAACCCGAGATGGACAGCGCGCTACTTGAAGCGTTGCAGGAATACGATTGGCCGGGCAATGTTCGTGAGTTAGAGAATTTGATCGAACGCATCGTAGTTTTAAGCAATGGCGCGAAACTGGGAGTTGAGTTTCTGCCAGAGAAGATGTTGCGCGTGTTGCCCGATACTAATGCTGGCGATGAAAGTACGTTGGAAGGCGCCGTGATGGCGGCCAAGCGTCGTGTGATCATTAACGCACTCGAGAGTGTTAAAGGGAACAAAGTAGCGGCAGCCAAGCGTTTGGGGATCAGTCGTTCGTATCTGCATCGACTGATCGCCGAGTTTGGATTGCACTAGATTCATTGCCGAAAACAGATTGCCGCTTGTTAATTGCCGATTGTCGATTGTCAAAAAAACTGGCGATGTTAACGAAAACTGGCAGTCCCCAATCAGAAATCGGCAGGGCAATTGGCAATTGGCAATGTATTCAATCGACAATCGACAATCGACAATCGACAATCGACAATGTGAATATGGCCAATCTCAGTGAGCGGTTGCCGCAAAATGTCCCAGGACCGTTTTTTGTCGACTCGACCTGCATCGATTGTGATACGTGTAGCCAACTCGCGCCAGGGATCTTTCGCGACCACGGCGA
The DNA here is from genome assembly GCA_036554845.1 of Pyrinomonadaceae bacterium. Taxonomy (GTDB): domain Bacteria; phylum Acidobacteriota; class Blastocatellia; order Pyrinomonadales; family Pyrinomonadaceae; genus PSRF01. Next base: position 8,623 of record DATBMP010000327.1, on the reverse strand, counting down.
TCAATCGAGCGTCTATCGACAGCCAGAAACCGCCGCTGACGTGCGATTGGCTTTGATGGCTCTGGTTGCTTGCCCGACAGGATCGATTGGAAGCGCAGGCGTCGCGAATGAAAAATATGATGCGCGCATCGGCATTGACGCCTTTCCTCAACCGATTGATGAGAACGTTTACTTCTGCGGCTTCACCTCTGAATCGAGTTTCGGTGGGTGGAGTTACTTAATCCTGCGCACACCCGAAGAGGGCGGCAACGTACTTGTCGACTCGCCAAGATTCACTTCACATCTGGTAAAACGGATCTCGGAACAAGGTGGCATCACGCGGATGTTTCTTACACATCGCGACGACATTGCCGACCACGAACGTTTTGCCGAAAAGTTTGAGTGTGAGCGAATCATGCATACGGATGATGGCGCGCACCGTTTGGGGATCGAACGGGTAATCGAGGATGAGGAGCCGGTGGTTCTTGATCAAGATCTCGTGGCGATACCGACGCCCGGGCATACACGCGGTCACATGCTCTTGCTTTACCGGAACCGATTCTTGTTCACCGGCGATCACCTTGCGTGGTCGCCGCAACGAAAGACGTTAACTGCTTTTCCCAGCGTCGCCTGGTATTCATGGGCCGAGCAGACGCGTTCGATGGAAAAACTCCTGTCCTACGATTTTGAATGGGTCTTGCCGGGCCACGGAAACATGTATCACGCCAGTGCTCGCGAGATGAAGCGATACCTTGAAGACTGTATTGCCTGGATGAAAACTCGCCGATAGTTGTCAGTTGTCATTATTTGGTGGTCAGTGGTATTGGGTCTTTGGTTTATGGTCTTCGAGATCGGGTCGCGTTCCAAAGACCCAAATGCAAAGAGCCAAGACTCAAGTCGAAGGAGCGAGCTAACCACTCACTACACCGCGGAACAAAAACACCTAAAAGAGGAAAAGATGAATAGAAACCAGAAGATCGCTCTTGGTTGTGGTGGTGCGGGATGTTTGGGCTTGATCGTCGTGATTATCGCGGGCGTGCTGTTGTACATGTTTGCCGGCAGCTCGCAACCTACCAATCGAAGCCGGAATACGAATTTCAATTCGAGCTCTAACTCTAATCGGTCCACCAACCGCAGTTCGGAAACGAACTCGAGTAACTCAAATTCAGTAGCGCCGTCGTCATCGATGTCCGAAGATGACAAGCACAAGCTTTTCCAGGCGGCGGGAGTTACAGGCGATGCTGATCTGGTTAAAAGGGTGCTACACAAGATTGGCTACGCAGATGAGCGGGGAGTGCCAACGAGTGGATATCCGCAATTCATTCAAGACCACGCATCGTGGCTTATCAAAAACTACGACTTTGTAGCTTCAGTGAACACAGCGGAGAAGGGGCGTGCGTACTGCGACGAGCATCTGAATGATTGATGTTCATGAGTACTGGTCAGTTGTCAGTGGTCAGTGGTCAGTTGGCGGCTTTGCCGCAACCCTTGCGGTAAGGCTCTGCCTTACCGTAGAGGGCGAAACATTCCCAGGCTGCGCTTACAAATGCGACGACTTAGGCGTAGCCTGATGTCTTTGCGAAACTAACGGTACGGCAGAGCCTTACCGCAAGGGAAACGGCAAAGCCGCAAGCTGACTTGTTCTATTCAAAGGGCACCTCGTCCCCAAGACAACTGACCTCTGACAACTGACAACTCACCGCAAACGGCGCGCGTGCGGTTTCGCGCGCCTTTTGTTATGTTTTGATTCGTGGTTATCGCAACTGCTGCAACCATTAAAGTCCACGCACCAACCCGGTCTTAATGAATCCCGAGCGCATTCGTAACTTTTCCATCATCGCGCACATCGACCACGGTAAATCCACCCTGGCCGATCGACTCCTCGAACTCACCGGAGCGCTCTCCGAACGTGAGATGTCAGAACAGGTACTCGATAACATGGACCTCGAACGTGAACGAGGCATTACGATCAAGTCTCACGCCGTTCGATTGGACTACAAAGCAGAAGATGGCAACGCTTACGTTCTCAACCTCATTGACACGCCCGGTCACGTCGATTTTTCTTACGAGGTTTCCCGCTCGCTGTCTGCTTGCGAAGGAGCGTTGCTGATTGTCGATGCCTCGCAGGGTGTTGAAGCGCAAACGCTCGCTAATACTTATCTTGCTATCGACAACAATCTCGAACTGATTCCCGTCATTAACAAGATCGATCTTCCCGGAGCCGAACCCGACAAGGCAGTCGAACAGATCGAACACCTTGTGGGACTCGAAACTCACAATGCTGTATTCACCAGCGCCAAGACCGGCGAGGGCGTACATGAAGTGCTTGAGGCAATCGTGCGCGACGTGCCACCTCCGAAAGGCGATCCAACCGCACCGCTGAAGGCCCTAATCTTTGATTCCTGGTACGACTCGTATCGCGGCGTCATCGTGCTGTTCCGGATCATCGATGGCAGTGTGCGGCCGGGCATGAAGATTCGTTTTTTCAACACCGGTCGTGATTATCAGGTTGAAACACTCGGAGTTAATCGCCCGCGTCCGACACCAATCGATTCGCTGAGCGTAGGCGAGGTCGGTTTTCTCACGGCCTCGATCAAGGACGTCGCGGATGTTCAGATCGGTGACACAATTACTGAAGCTGCCCGACCCACGACCGCGCCCTTTCCTGGTTTTCAGCAAATCAAGCCGATGGTTTTTGCGGGACTCTATCCCGTCGATACGAATCAGTACGAAGAGTTGCGAGACGCGTTGGACAAGTTGCGACTAAACGATGCTTCCTTCTTCTATGAACCCGAGTCTTCTACAGCCCTGGGCTTCGGTTTTCGTTGCGGGTTCCTGGGCCTGTTGCACATGGAAATTGTTCAGGAGCGTCTGGAACGCGAGTTCAATCTTGAGCTAATTACAACCGCACCCGGTGTGCGCTATGTGATCACAACTACAGACGGACAGATTCTAGAGATCGACTCTCCCGCGAAGATGCCCGACCCGGGACGCATCGTGAAGATCGAAGAGCCGGTGATCCGCGCTACGATCCTTACTTCTGATGAATACCTTGGTGGAATTCTCCCGTTGTTGGAAGAGAAGCGCGGAGTTCAAAAAGGGTTTGAGTACATTGCCACCAATCGCGTGATGCTGACTTACGAATTGCCGTTGAACGAGATCGTGCTGGATTTCTATGATCGTCTTAAATCTGTTTCGCGAGGTTACGCGTCGCTTGATTACAACTTCTCGGGATATTGGGAGAGCGATCTTGTGAAGCTGGACGTGTTGGTAGCCGGCGAGCCGGTAGATGCGCTCTCGTTGATCCTTCATCGCGACACTGCTCAATCAAAGGGAAGGGCTCTCGCAGAGAAGATGAAGCAGTTGATACCACGGCAGCTTTTTGAAGTGCCGATTCAAGCGGCAATTGGAAACAAAGTGGTGGCGCGCGAGACAGTTAAAGCACTCGGCAAGAACGTGATTGCGAAGTGTTACGGCGGCGACATCACGCGAAAGCGGAAGTTGCTCGAAAAGCAGAAAGAAGGGAAGAAACGCATGAAGAAAGTCGGCCGCGTGGAAATTCCTCAGGAAGCTTTTCTTGCGGTGTTGAAAGTCAACGAATAGCAAGCTGTTCAAGTGCACTTGAATTCCCTTACAAGCCCGCATTTCAATCACGGTGCGTTACGTTCTGAACACGCACTGGTCTTGTTGTGCTCACGAACCGTCGTCCGCGAATCTGAATCCGCTCGAATAGAAGAGTTCCTGCGAGAGAACCTGGACTGGGAATACATCTTTCGTTTTGCTCGTCGACACTCAGTTCTTCCTCTCCTTTATCTTCAGTTGCAGAAGTTTGACAATGCAGTTCCACCAACACAGTTGCAGCGATTGAAGACTCAGTACCAGGAAAACATCGCACGAAACATTCTGTTGACGGATGAACTTTGCCGGCTGATTAGTGTGCTTGAATCCGCGGGTATCGAGGCCATTCCTTACAAAGGACCTGCGCTCGCGGTTTATGCTTACGGCAATCTGAGCCATCGACGTTTCGTGGATCTTGACATCATGGTCCGCAAAGCTGACGTAATAAGGGCCAAGGATATTCTCGTTGCTCGTGGCTACGCGTGCGATCAGAATTGGACCACTGCGCAGGAATCGGTACTTCTGCGTACGCAACACAATCTGCCGCTTCGTCGTGAAGCCGGTCGGATGATCGTCGAGTTGCACTGGGAAGTGGCATCGGATCTTTTCGCTTCATCTCTACAGGCGGAACAGCTTTGGGACCGTCTGGAAACGATGAGGCTCGGCGACAGCTCGATTAAGACTATGTCTTGCGAGGATCTGCTGCTGTCCCTCTGCGTTCATGGCTCAAGACATCTTTGGGAGCGTCTCGCCTGGATTTGCGACGTGGCGGAGTTGTTGAGGTCGCATCCATATCTCAACTGGTCCATGCTGAATGAAGGTGCGACTACGATGGGCAACACGAGGATGGTGTATCTTGGTCTAAGCCTGGCCCACCTTTTTTACAGTGGCCCGCTGCCTGAAGAGGTCAAATCGAAGCTGGAATCAGATCAAGCTCTAACTCCGTTGATAAATGAAGTCTGCGCAAGACTTTTCAGTGGGACAGAACACCTTCCCGTCACAGCCAACGAGAGTTTTAGGTACAACATGCAGGTCCGTGAGGGTTGGCGATCCAAGCTGCGTTACTTTCGGTTGATGTTCCGTCCGACAGATGGGGACGTCGCCACGATTTCGTTGCCGGCGCGGTTAAGCTTTGCTTACTACCTGGTCCGACCGTTACGTCTCTTCAGAACTGATCGCGAACGACGTGTGATGGCCGAGAAGGGAAGGCATGCGTGAGCAGACGCTACTGAGCTGCTCCATGCCTCTGAATATGAATTGAGCCACTCTATGTTGTTTGACGATTTTTGTTTAAGCGTGTTAGTTTCACAGCCAACCGCCCAGAGATTGAAACCTCAACCCAATGGATAGCCAGAAATTGATATGAAGATCTTTAGATCGCTACTCGTACGTTTGACTTGGGTCTTTGCCGGAGCTGCCTTGATGGTTGCATTGTTCAATGTTGCTACCGCGCAGCAAAAATCCGCAGCAGCCAGTGCGGAGAAGGATTTAACAAAGGGCAGCTTTGCGTTGAAGACGAAGAAGGGTCAGATCGCGAGTCTTTCCTTGCGCTCGAAAGAAGCTAAGCTGTCGGATATCACTGCTGAACTCTCGAAACGCTTGAAAGTGCCGGTGTTTTTGAGTGCAGTGATGCAAAAGCAGCAGGTGTCGGTTGATTTCAATGAGCTAACGCTGGAACCAGCACTGCAATTACTGGCTCCGCAGGTGTTTATCGACTATCAAGTCAGCGGTGCGCAACAGGTTCCGCTCGGGATATACCTTTGGGGTTATAACGAGGTGCCGCCAGCAATTAATTCAGTCGTGCCGAGTAGCACTCAGGCTCTATTGATCGAAGGTGACACAGAGGACGGGGTCGAGCCCAAAACCGAAGAAGAGCGCAAGAGGTTGGAAGAGAAGCCGTTGCGGATATCGCTCCTAAATAACAACCTGACGATTCATGCGAAGCAACAGCCACTCATGTTGATTCTTCTCAAGGTTGGCGAGGAATTGGGCGTGCCGGTCGAAATCAAGGATGAACCGAGGGAACTGATCACTACTGATATCGTCGCGGTCCCTTGGGAGGACGCCATTCAACGACTTTCTCCCAACATTCGCATCTATGTGAGGGCGGATCTCATGCGTTTGGATCGTCGCCCGTTGCGCATGGTATTGATGGCGCCGGGGAGCGAGAACCAAACTTCAGCCCAAACGCAATAGGTCCGTATTTTCTTATTTCTTGAAACGAACTTCAGGAGGAACCTTAACTTGCTAAAAGATCTCGCCGAAACGACGGCTTCTGCCGAAGCCGAGAACGGCTCAATCGAACCTGGTGTCGGCGGCAAAAAGCCGTTCGTTGAACCTGAGATCGAACAACCGGTGGACGTTCTTGAAGCCACGACGTTCTTTGTGAGCGCAACGAGTGGCGGAGTCTAAGAATGGTGCCTGACTGGGCTCTGGAACTAGTCAACCACTAATCTGGTCCAATCTGGTCCAAAATTACAGGCAAAACCAACATTTAGCTTGCGCTGTAATTTCTCAATGCTTAATATAACCACCCCAATTCCTGTAGGAGGCAGCTAACATTGTCCAAATCTGAAGAAATGCTGGCGAATCAAAACGATACTGAGGTGCCGGAGACAGTCGCTACCGCAAAGAAGCAATTCATTGAACCGGAAGTTACTGTTCCAGTGGATGTGCTGGAAGCGACCACGTTTTTCGTATCCACGACCAGCGGCGCAACCAACTAGTGAGACCTGCGTAGCTCAGCCTTTTAAATCTATGAAGGTCGTGTCTGATGTCCGACCGGCGCTTGCCTCAACTTTCGAGGTCGCCGGTCGGTTTCTCTTAGTGGATACTTCTGACGAGGTCACTGCTTCGTCGATCCGAAGATTTTTGTCTCGTTGGGAGCTCTCGCCCGTTCTGCCAGGTATCGAAGTCAAGACCAACGCCACCATTGTTGTTCGAGTAGGTCCTGCTCCTCCAATTCCCGCAGATTACGAAAAATTTCCATTAGTTGATGGGGCTACAGGATTTGCGAGTGACATTGCCCATCAGATCGTTTTCGCTGATGGCTCGGTACTGGCCGCAGACGAATCGACAATCGTCCACCTTTGGTTACCGAAGTCTCTCGAATCAGATAACCCACTTCTTGCGCAATTGGTTTCTCATTCACTGTCCGCTGCTTTACGTCGTTCTGGCGTGTTCGAACTTCATAGCGGAGCGGTGACTAAACCGGCTACTTCTGAGTCGATCTTGATCTGTGGTCCATCGGGAAGCGGCAAGTCCACTCTTACATTGCAATTCATGGCGACAGGGTGGAGTTACCTCTCAGATGACGTTGTGCTGTTGAGTATGGAGAAGGAGAAGGTCAAGGCCACCGGCTTGAGACGTTTCTTCGCGCTGACTCGACAGACCATTGAAGGTAGCGGACTACCAGAAGTGAGTAGTCTGGTTGGCAATGGACCAACAAACGATTCGGGAAAGCGACGTCTCGATGCAAGAGAGCTGTTTCCTTCAGGCGTTGTTGAAGAATGCCGGCCGAACGTGATCTTCTTTCCCATGATCACTGCTGACCAGGCCAGTTGGACTCGCGAATTGACTCCGGCCGAAACGATGTCGCGACTTATCAGACTTTGTCCCTGGTCCTGCTACGACCGCGCAGTGGCTCGTGAGTTTCTGGATGTGCTGGCGAAGTTGGTAAAACAGTCTGTGAGTTTTGATCTGCTGGCCGGCAATGACCTAATGGGTGATCCACACTACACCTCTAACTTCCTCACCGCAGCGGTTAAAGCAAGAACTTTATGACCGACACACTGGCTCAGTCTGGCGGTGATAGCTACGGAGCACCGCGACTCAGTATTGAGTTGACCGATATCTGCAATCTTCATTGCAGCTATTGCTTGCGTGATGAAGAGGCGCTTTACGGTCATGCGGCGAACTTCTTTTCTTTGCCCCTGCTTCAACGAGTGCTGCAAGAATCGACCGAGGCGCTGGGTATCACAAATTTGATCTTCACCGGAGGCGAACCGTCACTTCATCCGAAGTTTTCTGAGGTGTTGGCGCTTGCCAAAGAATCAGGGGTTAAGGTCAGTTTTGTTACCAATGGTTGGAATTTTGAAAAGCTTTGGCCCGTGCTGCTCGAACATCGAGAGACCATCGATCACGTCGCCTTTAGTATCGACGGCGTTACCGTCGCCGACCATGATAAATGGCGCGGTTCCGGATCGTTTGTCAGGCTTGTCCGAGCGTTCTCGCGTTGTCACAGGGCGAAACTTCCATTTGTCTTGAAGATTGGCATTCGTCGCGACACGATGGGCCAGCTGGAACAGATTGCTATGTTTGCTGCACGCGTGGGCGCAGCAGTGCTCAGCTTTAGTCATCTCTTGCCGACTTCAGCAGAGCTTGATACTCAATCGGCGCTTAGCCTTGAAGAACGAAGAATCGCTGAGGAGGAGATCGCCACGCTCGCCCGTATCTTCAAAATGAAGATCGGCATCGACGTCGGTTACTACAACATTGACGCTGAAGCTCCCTGTTCGCCACTCAAAGGGACCAGCTGCAACATCGATTACCGGGGTCGCTTGACGCTCTGCTGTAATCTCTCGGGCTTTCGGGGCGCATCGAACGATCAGGACGTGGCAGCCGATCTGAATCTCGAGTCATTTGCTTCGGCGCATGCGCGGCTGCGTGAGATCGCCCGCCAGCAGATGGAACGAAGAACACAAGCGCTGGAAACTTTTAAGTTGGCGGGTGCAAAGCCGGATCTGTTTACAGGTTCACCTTGCCTGCTTTGTCTGCAGGACTTTGGAAAAATTCCCTGGCGTCAGACCTCACTCGCTGCAAAATCTGCCGGCCGCTCGTTGCCGGTAATGAACTCAAACGCACAGGTGCGCGGGGCAAGTTAAGCATGACCGCAACAGCTCCGAGTGACAGCGCTTTCGATATCGAACAACTTCGAGGGTGGTTACCCATCGATGCAGAGATTAAGGACGGACGTCCCGGTTTGGTTTGGATGGATCTTCAGGGAGTTTTGTTCGAAGAGCCTTTC
>DATBMP010000310.1:0-15842 GCA_036554845.1 Pyrinomonadaceae bacterium | reverse complement strand
AAGTTGTCAACGTTTCGGACAAGACGTTCCTGATGCACATTGGCGGGAAGATCGAAGTCGTCTCCAAGGTCCCTCTGAAAACACGTGCCGATCTTTCAATGGCCTACACGCCGGGTGTAGCTCGAGTTTGCGAAGCGATCCAGACCGATCCGGAAAAAGCCTTCACGTTAACGATTAAGAAGAACACTGTCGCTGTGGTTACTGACGGAACCGCAGTTCTAGGTTTGGGCGATATTGGACCAGCTGCTGCTTTGCCGGTGATGGAAGGGAAGGCAATGCTGTTCAAAGAGTTCGCCGGTGTTGATGCCTTTCCTATCTGTCTGAACACGAAAGATCCTGATGAGATCGTGAAGACTGTGAAAGCAATCTCTCCCGCGTTTGGGGGAATCAATCTGGAAGACATTTCGGCTCCACGTTGCTTTGAGATCGAAGAACGGTTGAAGGAGGAGCTGAACATTCCTGTCTTTCACGACGATCAACACGGAACGGCCGTTGTGGTCCTGGCGGCTCTTATTAATGCTTTGCGTATTGTTGATAAGCGGATGGAAGACATCAAGGTGGTTGTGAATGGTGTTGGTGCAGCCGGAGTCGCTTGCACGAAGATCATCATGGCCGCAGGCGTTACGAATATTGTCGGATGCGATCAACATGGTGCTCTCTATGCCGGAAGGACCGAGCACATGAACTGGGTCAAGGATTGGTACGCTCGCAACACCAATCCAAAAGAAGAGAAGGGTACAGTGCACGAGGTGATCGAAGGCGCTGATATGTTTCTTGGCCTGTCAGTGCCCGGCGTAATCGATGTTCCGGATCTGAAGAGGATGGCGACAAGTCCGATTGTCTTTGCGATGGCTAACCCGACGCCGGAGATCATGCCTGAGGTTGCCGAAGAAAACGTTGCAGTCATGGCGACGGGTCGGTCTGACTATCCGAACCAGATCAACAACGTGCTCTGTTTTCCAGGAATCTTTCGCGGTGCCTTGGCCTGTCGAGCGACACGAATTAATGAAGAGATGAAACTCGCGGCCGCGCATGCAATCGCAGGAATCATTACTCCTGAGGAACTGCATCCTGAGTACATCGTGCCTTCTGTTTTCGATAAGAGAGTTGCGGAGGCGGTTGCTAAGGACGTGGAAGACGCTGCTTACCGAAGCGGTGTGGCGCGGAGAGATCGCGGCGAAGTTCCCGTCATTTCGTAGACCGTTTCGGCCTTACAGGTTGCAACACACATGGCTCGATTAGCGCCAAGGTTGTCTTCGCTCGCAATGCCTTGTCCTGAATGAAATTGGTTTGAGCGAGCATCCCATCAAAGTCTTTGGCCCCGATGCTCTGAAAAGCATCTTCAGGTGTGAACCCAGAAGTCGAGAAGTTCGCATAAGCAGAGAATTCTTTTCCTTCGATCTTCCGTACCACGAATTGTCGTGAGAAATCTGGCTGCTCCATCTGGTTAATCTGCCTAACTGCCTCGCCCAGAATCGCAACAGCACGATTCATATCCAGTTTGGTGTAGAGGTAAGCCGAACCCAAAAGCGTACGGACAGAAGTGATTGAAGGCGTCGCTTTGGATGCGGCCGCGACCACTTCCTCCAGCATCTCGCGAGATTCGGTTTGATCAAGCTCTTCCCGTAATGCCTTCTGCGCAATTTGCGAATAGAGGTAGGCACGCTGGTCCAATTCGGAAACTCGACCTGCCAGCGATCGTGCTAAATTGAGGTTCCCTTTTTTGATCGCGGTTTGTGTTCTTTCGAAAAGCAGCCAGTCAGTGAGCGGTTGGCGCAAGTTCGAGTCCGAAATCTTATCGACGACCGCAATAACCTGGTCCAGGTTCTCTACTTCATTGGAACTCATTACGGCAAACGTGAGACCTCGATCACGGACATTTACATTCGCTTCCTTCTGCGCAGCCTCAACCTGTTCCCAAAAAGATCTTCGGGGTCGGGTTCGCCAACTAACCAACTCCGTTACGGAGTCTTGTGAGTTCTGCGGGATCATTGCGAGCATTGCCTTTCGAGTCTCCTCTGACTGTGCAGCGAACTCGGGTAATGCACGCGCAATCTTGTTTTCTAATAAAGTCAAAGCCATCCAGACTTGACCCGGTTCAGCAATCCTGAATTGGGTGTTGACCTGGGCCGGATTGGCCATCATCTGTTGGGCACGCATTAGCAGGTTCTGTAGGAATATTCGCTGGAGGGTCACATTCGGAACAAAACCTTCTGGCACCTGGTAGATTGTGTAACCAACCGTCTCGCCTGCATCACGAGCATTGCCGAACGGGTACGCTGACAGGAAGAGAAACCGTTCCATGGGACCGCCACCGTACGCTGCCAATGCTTCCTGATAGAGTTGATCGGCGCCTGCTTTGTTTAGTGCGGCAAAACGATAAAGAAACTGCGGTAAGGATAGCGTTGCGGGATACTTAAGACTTGCCCGTGCAAAACTCGCCGCCGTTTGCTGATCATCAGGCAACAAGGAAAGCGCAACTGTTAATAATTGCTGTGCAGTTTTCTCTTCGCGCCGCGGATCTTTTTGCACCGCGTCCTTCGCAACCTCGGTTTGCTCTTTTAACAATTCTTCGCGGAGCTTGCTGGCCCAGAGCGGATCGCGCTTGGCTATCGCAGTGATGACGTTGAACCTGAGATCAGCTCGATCCATCACCAAACCCACGCCGAGCTTTATCTGATTGTCACCGTGCTCTTTAAAATCTTGAGTCCCGAACTCGAATGCATCTGCAAATGTCTTTCGCGCGACCTTGTTGCGAATAGTCCATAGCAGGTCGGCGGCATTGATCAGTACGCGTACGCGGTCAGGATTATTGCTCAGGAGCCTCGCGCTATCGATCTGTTGTTCGATCAACTGAATCGCGTTTTCCCGGTTGCAGAGACTTGATTGAGCTTGTGAACTTACGGTCTTTTTTTGCGGCGGAGAGGTCTGAGAGGAAACTCTGGAATGGCTGACGCATAACGCGAGCACGCAAACAATTATTACTAATCTGATGACTCGCATAGGAATCGTTGGTTCACTTTGAGGCACGAAGGTCTTGCGCAATCAACGGCACCACATCACGCGGGACATCGATCGCGGCTTTGATATGTCGCGCATGCGTGAAATGACCTGCCACGTAGATCCCACGCACGTTCGTCTCGAAAGTTTCAGGATTGTAAACGGGAACTTCGGTTAACTTCCCTGGCTCGGTCTTGACGCCGAGGTTTTTCAATAATGTTAGATCTGCGTCGCTACCGATCAGAACAAACACCACATCGTTTGGAATCTTGAGCTTTTCGCCAGAATCAGTGGTCAACGTCACGTTGTTATCGGTGATCTCGACAACTTTGTCGTAGAAGATCACTCTTAGCCTTCCTTCAGAGACTTCGTGTTCCAACGGCGTCCGCACCCAATGTTTCATCGCGCCCTGTTTCGGATCGCGGTTCTCCCAGTCTGAACGCCAGATAGCCAGCGTGGTCCGTGCACCTTCCTCCGCCAAAAACAGGGCCGCTTCGGCAGCGCTGTTTCCACCTCCAATTACCAAAGCATCACGTCGAACGTAAGGATACGGTTCAACAAAAAGATGTTGGACCTTGGCCAGGTCTTCACCCGGCACGTTCAGCCGCCGCGGGTGTTCCATCGCACCAATGGCAAAAAGTAATCGTGCCGCATCATATGTTCCGAGGGAGGTCTGCACTCGAAAACCGTCGTCTAAGAGTTTTTCTACATCCGTTACCTTCTCTCCCGTGTTTATCTTTAGATTGCGATCAAGAACGAAGTGAATGTAGTGCGAAAGAAGTTCCTCACGAGTCGGCTTTTCACGCACGGGTTTCAAGCTGCCTTCACGCATCTCCAGCTCATTCGGAGTGGAGAAGAGAGTTCGACCGACAGGGTACTTGCGAATCGTGTCGGCAATCGTCCCTTTCTCGATCACCAGATAGTTCAAACCCTCTTGAGCCGCGGCATCGGCAGCTGAAAGGCCCGCTGGTCCTGCTCCGATTATCAATAGGTCCAACTTGTTACTCATAAAATCAGCTCGCCTCGCATGACCACGACCGATGGACCACCCACGCGCACTTGTTCAACTGCGCCCGGCTTTCCTTTGACTTCCACATTGATCCTGCTCGGTCGGTCGATGAAATCACCCTGTTCGATCACAAATTCATAAATGCCATCCTTCGGTTCGACCTGAATCGCTTCATGATGAATTAGATATCCACCGAGCGAGCCGCCGGCGCTACCGGTCGCGGGATCTTCCGGAATGTTGTCAGCAGGTGCGAACATTCGCGCATGGGCCCGTGCTGGTCCAACCTCGATCGTTTCGCGTGTGAACACCAAACATCCGGTTGCGTTGAGCCGTGTGTAGATCTCGGAAAGCAATGCAGCGTTTACCCGGCACTGCTTGAGATCCGCCAGTGAGCGAAAGGGGACGGCTAGAAACGACATCCCGGTTGAAAGAACCTGAATTGGCAAAGTCTCATCCAGCTCTTCAACATCGCGACCCAGTGCGCGCGCTATTTCAGATTGCTCGTGACGATCATCAACATCAGCAAGAATCTCAAACTTACCTTGGGTCATCACCACCTGACTGATCTTTCCATCTTTGAACTCGAGATCAACCGGCAGCACTCCGATTCCGACTTCATGATGAATTCTGGTCCAACCCGTGCCGCCTTCTGGAGCTTTCACGACACCTTCGCGCGCCAACGCGTTCCAGGTACCGACCACGGGATGCCCGGCAAAAGGAATTTCGCGTGTGGGAGTAAAGATGCGCAGGCGTCGTAGTGTCTTTTCGTCGCGCGCTGGCAGCACAAACACAGTTTCCGACAGGTTCATCTCGCGAGCGATCTTTAGCATCTGCTCCTCGGGAATGCCCTCGGCCTCGGGAAAGACCGCCAGCGAATTTCCAGCCAGCGCCTGATCAGTGAATACATCAAGTTGAATAAGGCGATAGTTTGCCAATTTAGGTAGTCCTCAGTTCTTGGAAGTGTAAGGCAATGATCGAATCTACAGTCAGCTTCGGTCAAGCCGGGAAATCAATTCAAACAATGTCATGGTCCAGTCTTATGAAATGTTTTCGTCATTTTTGACATTGTGATCAGAACAGGGCAACCGAACTACCCACCCCAGCTGTCATTGGAAGAAACACTCACCCCACGCCGCTTCGAAAGAAGAGGTCTTCCCGATGGCAGCATCCCCGGCGGTATCCTGCGGTTGCCCTTGCGCTGTGTCTGCCCGCGATCGTGCGCACGCCAAACAAATTGAATACGGCTGATCCTGTTCGTCTCCTTAAATCGCGTCCTCTGTCACCGAGATAAAGAGACTGTGGAAAAATCAGATCTCGGTGATATACGAGTCTTCTGTACCACCGCGCGGTAGCCGGTGGATCGTTACATTGCCAGTTCCTGATCGTCGATTGATGCTATTCCACAATCAGCAATCAGCAATCGGCAATGCCTGGCATCCACCCGCTACCGAGCGGAGGTACTGACTCTCATGAACGGTTGTGGGAAAAATGATCACTATTGACAGATTTCCCGCAGCGGCGTATAAGCCGCGCTGTTGCAATCCTCGGCTCATTCTCATGATCAAACGCTTCCCCCTTGCCCACAGCGAATACTCAACGACTAAATTGATAACGGAATCCTCTTAACAATACTCATGTGCGAATTGCCGTGGCCCATTCCACGGTTTCAGCCGGTAATTGAACGAAGCCCCGACTACCAACCTCAGCCAGGAGAAAACCAAATGCCGAAGAAAAGCTCCAAAATTAGTGTCGTTGCTACGACCCCAAAGAGTTGCAAACCATTTCTCTTGAATGTGATGGTCATGGCCCCTGAGGCCAACTACAAATTTGAAGTTATGGTCGAGAAAGCGTGCACCTCTTCAAATGAGGCGGTCTGGAAACTGGTCTTTGACCTTTATAAGAAGAAGGGATCGGAGTTGCTCCAGATAGTGCACGTCTCGTTCACGGCAGGTTCTGACGACGAGGAAAAGGGTCTCAAACGAGCGGCCTTGATTGGACTTACTGAAAGCTCGGTTAAGTCACTGAAAACTGAGGTCTATCCCGTGGCCAAGCAGGTTGGTGAAGCTGGTGGAGTACCGTCTGAAACCCAACAGGCCAAACTCGCTGCCGCGATGAGTAAGGCGGCAAAAGCCAACCTCAAGAGCTGAATGGACCACGTCTCGATCTCTGGTTACCTTTCGTTTTTTCCGGTCCAGATATGCGCATCCTCATTGTTACCGCAGCGGCGATCTTCATCGGTTTTATCGGGCCGGCCTCCATGCCACCGGCACTGGCCCAAGACTCTGGTCTTAAGCAAGACGAATGCGTGAATGACAACACGCTTCCTGAGGGGTTGCCGCTTCGTTCACTAAAGGTTAAAGCACGCTGGGGTTGGGTCCCTCCAATCGTACCGACATCGAGTGCTGAACCCATTCTCACCGTGGGCGAGCCATACACTGCTCACAAACGAAACAACACAATTCGCGCAGTCAGTCGCGCTCTTCTTAAGGATCATCAACCTTTCGATGAAACGATCGTGGGGGCCAGCGCTTCCAGTGGAACATCAGGTGCTGGCAGTAAACCGTTAGGCGTTTTTGCGGTGCTCTACACAACTTCGTGTACCCGCATCATCGAAGGAAAAGAATGTAATGGTCCAAACCGTTGTGTGGATGTTGAGATCCGGCCGTACTACGTCCGTCTTGAAAGGACCAGGATTGCCAATCTCATTCTTCCGATACCACGGTCCAATCGTCCTACATTCTTGAAAGAAGTGCCGCGAACCTTGATGGCTTTCAATCCGGGATTAGCAATCAATTACGATCGCGAATATGGACCAGCACCAAGAGTCGAGAGCTCGATCGATCTTCTCACGTTGAAACCTCTCCTTGCAGGCGATGAGGTAGTCACAACTCAGAACAACCAACTCTTATTGCAGTTCTGGGGAGATAAGTCTCTCAAAAGATCGTTTTACGACAGCGGCGCGACTCTGTCGTTGCAACACACGCGACCAGGAAAGACGCTCGAACGAATTGCAGTCAAAGGACAGTTTGTTGCAAGTAATCAGCCGTCGGGCAATGGCAAGCACTACTACAACTCGGGACGGGTCGGCGCAACATTTGAAGTTAGGCCAGGACTCGCCTGGTTGGGGAGAATTGTCGCCGGCGGTTCCTATCGTTTTACCGGGAACAGATTCTTTAGTGGCGACGGACTATTAAGTGAAGAGACAGACGAGAGTGCTTTCGATGGTCGGGCCATCATTGATGGCAGAGTTGCGGATGGCTTAGTGCGATTGGGAGTTTGGGGAAACTACAGTTCACCAAACGACAGATCGTCCAACTACCGTCGCGGTGCGGCCGTGCTGGGTTACCAGAAAGAGTTGCCGGTTGCTCTCAATCAAACTGTCGGGCTCGAATTAGTTGTTGGGGCGGGACGTGCAGTCGGTGACGTCCCGGAATACGCTCGCTTCTACGGTGGAAATCTACTTTCGAGTTTCCTATACGATGATCCCAATGAACCATCCCTGTCGCTTTTCCCGTCTGGCCCACTTCTCAGAAGTTTTGGAAAGGGACAGGCCGGCGGTGTCGTTGGTGGCAGTTTAATTCGCGGCGCCACTTCCTACCGCCACCTGAATGTGAATGTGACGATTCCGATTCCTAAACTCTCGCGACCACTGATCCCGGCAGAGAAAGTGATTGAAGACGATGAACTCGGAATCGGCGGCACATTGAAAGACGTGATCAAAGGACAGATGAACACGGCGCAAAGTTCGATCAGCGTCGCGTTACAGGAACAAGGTTCATCATTTGAAGAAGCCGAGAAAGAAGCGGAGAAGATCGTTAGAGAAGTGCGACCCGCAGTCAATTTCATCGCGGACCAGGCGAATATCGTTTCACTCAAACCACTTTTTATGTTTGACGCGGCAAAGCTTTCGGTTCCTGGAAGCACCTCTGACAAAACTCGCTTTTCCGCCGGTGGCGGACTGCAACTCACGATTGTGGTGGCAAAGTTTGAAGGTGGTTATATGCGCACTATGAATCGGCTTCCGGCAGATCCGAAGGGAAACTTTGTCTTTCGTCTAGTTTTTCAGAACCTCTTTTGATCCACGAGCAGAGGGTCAGCTCGGCATTCTTTGTAATCAATTGCTTGCGAGGTGTCGCAATGAGTTATACGTCAACCAGTCGAGATCGCTTCGGTGGTTATGCTTTAGGAATCGGTTACATAATTCTCGCGGTCACTCTTGTGATCATGCTCTTTAAGATCTGGCCGCCAGTCCCCTGGCCAACTGAAGACGATCTCGATCGAGGCGCGATAGCCAAGGCCATCTCAGAGTGTAACGAGGCTGCCTCAACAAATTCACAGAATTCCACCTCACCGCAGGCGAGTTCAAGCGGAACACCTGCAACTTTTTCAGCAACCTCCAGTCAGAGTCCGGCTGGCCCTACTCAAGGTGAAATGCCGAATAGTTCTCCAGCAGATACGACTGCCGCACAAGCCGCTCCTTCTGTTAGATCCCAGGTCAGTGAACCGACGTCAGCACAATCTGATCGGGTGAGCACCACTCAGGTTCGAAACCAAGACAACTCGAATTCTGCATCCGTCGCTATTCCAATGCGCATCTTTGGTTACTGCGTGGAAACAACATTCGACGAAAGATTACTTCTATTGGTGATTGTCGCCGGCATGTTGGGAAGTTTTGTGCATGCAGCAACTTCGCTCGCCGATTTCATTGGCAACGATCGCTTTCACAGAAATTGGACGTGGTTCTATCTGCTTCGTCCGGTGATTGGGATGGCTCTGGCGCTGGTTTTTTACTTTGTGATCCGAGGCGGTTTCTTAACAACGAGCAGCGGCGCGAAAGATATTAATCCTTACGGCATTGCTGCTCTTGCAGGTTTGGTGGGAATGTTTTCGAAACAGGCAACCGACAAGTTGGGCGAAGTTTTCAGTACGCTCTTTAGATCTCTGGAAGGTGAAGGGGACGACCAAAGAAGCATTCCTTTGAGGCCGAGGCTGACAGCAATTACCATTGCCAATATAGAACCTAACGAAGTGACCGCTGGCGCCTCCAATCAACTCATCACTGTGACTGGATCGAACTTTGATAAAGAAGCGAAGGTATCGCTTGACGATGAGTTACAGGAAACAACGTTTGAGGCAGCCGACAAGCTTGTGGCCCAGGTATCGGACGAGCTTTTAGCAGCGCCCGGTATCTTGAAATTGAAGGTTGTCAATCCGAACAATCTCGAATCGCCGGCGGTCGATTTCAAAGTAGTAGGTCCTCTTGAACCTGGTCCAAGCACCAATTCCGGTACTGATCTGGGAATCTAGCAGCGTCTTTAACTGAATCTGCTGGCGTGAAGGAATGCGAGCAGCAAATCGAATTGGAGGAATGAGATCATGCCAGTCCTGAAAGAAGGATCTTCCGGCGCGGCAGTACGGACCCTTCAGGCAAGATTGATAAAGCTCGGTTTCAAACCAGGAATTATTGACGGCAAGTTTGGACCACTTACTAAAAAGGCCGTCATAGCCTTTCAGAAAAGCAGAAAGCTCAGGCCCGATGGCCTCGTTGGTCCTAAGACGCAGGCTGCGTTAGCGCCCAGGGCGGTTCCGGTAAAACGACCCGTCAAAGTACGTCGAAAGCGAGTAAAGGATCTAACTCCCTTACAAGTCGCCAGAATGTTTCCCGGAACGCCTTTAGCGAACATCGAAGTGAACCTGCCATATGTTATGACCGCGCTCAAGGCGTCGAAACTTGACGATCGAGACATGGTGCTGATGGCCCTTGCGACGATTCGTGCTGAAACCGGAAACTTCACGCCGCTCAGCGAGTACAGGTCGAAATACAATACGACCCCAAAAGGTCACCCGTTCAATCGCTACGACAACCGCACGGATCTCGGTAATCTAGGACCACCCGATGGCGAGCGCTTCAGAGGTCGTGGTTACATTCAATTGACCGGACGGGCTAACTATCAGGAACACGGCGCTGCCATCGGTTTGGGAAATCAACTGATCGAGAATCCGTTACTTGCTAACCAGCCGGACATCGCCGCGAGATTGCTGGCCAGTTTCTTGAAGAGCAAGGAACAGTTAATTAGAAACGCCTTGACCATTGGAGATCTGAAGACAGCGCGGCGGCTGGTGAATGGTGGCAGTCACGGTCTGGCGCAGTTTACCCAGGCCTTTAATGTTGGGAAGACGGTGATTAGGGCCTAGAACAGTCTGGGTCTTCGCCTCTGCGCACTCTGCGTCCCTGCGATCTCTGCGCTTACTGGTTAGTGTCGAAGGTGCCTGCAATCGAGACGGAGTTTAACGCAGAGATCGCAGAGGGCGCAGAGCCAAAAACCAAACACCAAAAACCAAGACCAACCCTGATCTTTGCTGCTCGCTCGAGGGCTCGTTATAATCCCCAACGCTTGAATAACCCAATCGATATCGTTCCTCCAAACTCATCAGCTGCACGTTTAGCTGCGAATCTGCGCGGCATACTTCTTCCTTTCACGACACCTTTTACAGCTTCCGAAGATCTGAATCTCGAAGCGTTGCGCTTCAACATCCAACATTGGAATCGCACTGGGGTCTCTGGTTACGTGGCGGTCGGCTCAACCGGAGAGCGCGTGAACCTGAACGAACGTGAGTATCTTCAAGTTATTGAGACCGCGCGGGCCGAGGTTCCGGAACAGCTTTCATTCATTGCCGGGGCTGGCCAGCAAAGCACACGAAACACAATCGACGAGATCAAGCAGGCAGCGAGTGCCGGTGCGGAAGCGGTCCTGGTTATCACACCCAGTTTTTATCGCTCTGCTATTACGCAAGCAGTTTTGGTCGATCACTACCGGGCCATCGCTGACGCGTCGCCGGTGCCAGTGATCCTCTACAGCATGCCCGACCTGACGGGGATAGTGATTGAACCCGACACCGTTGCCACTCTTAGCAGCCACCAGAACATCATTGGTATCAAAGACAGTTCCAACAACATCCCCCGATTCAAGGAAACTGTGGACCGGGTTGAAAGTGGCTTCACGGTTCTTTCAGGAAACGGAACGGTCCTTTGCGACGCACTTTCTGCCGGGGCACACGGCGGCATCCTGGCCGTGGGGTGTGTTGCAGCTGCACAGTGCATCGAGATTCAAAGGCACTTTATGTCCGGCGATCTGCAATCAGCGTCTGAGTTGCAGCAACTTCTAACGCCGCTTGCGCTGGCTGTGACGAAGCGATACGGTATCGGCGGTCTTAAACATGCGCTTGATTTGGCCGGATTGAACGGTGGCAAGGTCCGAGTTCCACTTCAATCTCCTGATGAAACCGCGCGTAGGGAGATCGCTCAATTGCTCGATGCCGTAGTCAATGGTCCGCAAACGCCGAACGAGTCAGAGAGTCCAACGGGCTTCGCAGGAGCTTTAAGAACGTGAGCACTTCTGAAACTGCTTGTTACAGCACACCTGAAGAAGCCGGTCTGCGAGTTGAAACCCTCTTATTTGAGCGCATTCCTCACCAGACGCGTCTGTTCCTCGATTATTTGCGTGACCCGTTAGCACTGAAGAAGTTCTATCCTTCCGCCGTTCGTTTTCATCACGAACTTTCCACTCGAATCCCAGAGGTT
Source organism: Pyrinomonadaceae bacterium (assembly GCA_036554845.1). GTDB lineage: Bacteria > Acidobacteriota > Blastocatellia > Pyrinomonadales > Pyrinomonadaceae > PSRF01. Next base: position 4,251 of record DATBMP010000310.1, on the reverse strand, counting down.
CTCGCGGCCTACACGACAGATCGAACCAAACTGTGCGATGCGCTTGGCGGGATGAATTCAGCCTGGGGCGCCTCTGATGCGACGCTGCGGAACATCGAGCTTTTGCGAGACTCTGATTGTATCGCTGCGGTTTCAGGTCAACAGGCCGGACTCTTTACCGGGCCGCTGTACACAATTTACAAGGCGATATCTGCAATAAAGCTCGCCGGATGTCTGAGCCAACGAAATACGAAGGCCGTTCCAGTCTTTTGGCTAGCCAGTGAAGACCATGACTTTCATGAGGTCACAAAGGCCGAGTTCATTGGTCGGGATTGCCGGCTTCAGAGTGTTGAAGTTTCTGAAGGACTGCATCGGGAAGGAACGCCGGTGGGAAGCGTGGTGCTCGACGAATCAATCAACGATGTACTAACCGATCTGTTTGCGCGCCTTCCGATGTCGGAGTTCACCGCCGATCTAGAGAAGATTTTGCGGGACAGTTGGCAGCCCGGGCGGGGATACGGTGATGCCTTCGCGCGAATGATGACCTCGCTATTGGGCCAGTATGGATTGGTGTTGCTTGATCCGATGGACCACAGGCTTAAGAACCTGGCGGCTCCGCTTTATGCCAAGGCTGCCGAACGTGCGCCGGAAATTGCAGCAGCGATTGAAGCCCGAAGTCGAGAGTTGGAAGATGACGGTTACCACGCGCAGGTATTGGCTTCGGCAAATTCGTTTCCTCTGTTTATTCATGATGAAGGGGGTGCGCGACATGCTGTGACTCGGCATGAGGACGGCAAGTACCGCGCGAAGGATTCTGACCAGGCCTACACGAGTGCAGAGCTGGCCCAGTTGGCCAGAACAAACCCCCAACGGTTTAGTCCGAACGTCACGCTGCGCGCAGTGGTCCAGGATTATCTGCTCCCGACGATCGCTTATTACGGTGGGGCGGCTGAGATTGCTTACTTTGCACAGACTGCTGAAGTTTATCGACTGTTGGATCGACCTGCGACGCCGATACTTCCACGTTCAAGTATTACAATGGTTGAGCGCAACACTGGTCGCGTGCTCGAGAGATTTGGACTCACGCTTGGTGATCTTTTTGCTGGCCCGGAAGCGGTGCTGGCGCGCGTAGTTGAAGAATATCTGGGCACTGATACAGCGAAGCAATTTACCCAGGCGGAACAGGCCTTTAATCGGGAGCTTGATCAGTTACGCGAGAAATTGCGCAGCGTGGATCCCACTCTGGCTGATGCGTTAGAAACCGGCCGACGAAAGATCAACTACCAACTGGACGGGCTCCGCACACGCTTTCATCGTGCCGAAATCGCACGTGATGAAACGGGAAGGCGGCAGCTCGAGCGGGCATTTGATCAACTGTTTCCAAACAAGCAGTTGCAGGAGCGTCACGTCAACATCACCTCGCTTCTGGCGCGACACGGACGTTACGTAATCGACTGGATCTACAGCGCTGTCAATCTAGAGTCGACTGAACATCAGGTGGTCTATTTGTGATTTCGGATTGTCGTTTTTAATTTGGAATTTGGAAATTGGATTTCGAATTTGGAATTTGGAATTTGGAAATTGGAATTTGGAATTTGCAATTTGATATTTGAATCTGCTTCGCGTTCTTTTGAGGATCGTTCGCTCTAAGTAAGCAAGATAACGATCCCCCAACGAAATCACCCCAAGAAACGAACAAATTCCAAATTCCAATTTCCAAATTCGAAATTCCAAATTCCAAATTCCGAAATTCCAAATTAAAGCCGACGATGAACAAAATCCGCCTCCTCTCCGACCATGTAGCCAATCAGATCGCCGCCGGTGAAGTTGTCGAACGGCCTGCCTCAGTAGCCAAAGAATTAGTCGAGAACGCTATCGACGCTGGCGCAACACGGATTGCGATCGAGATCGAAGCAGGTGGACGTCGTTTGCTGAAAGTGTCGGATGATGGCGAAGGAATGGTCCGCGACGATGCTGTCCTCGCCTTCGAGCGACACGCTACCTCGAAGATCAGCAGGAGCGAAGATCTCGGCGCGATTGCCACTCTTGGTTTTCGCGGCGAGGCTTTGGCTTCGATTGCTTCCGTTGCAAGAGTGGAGTTAACAACTAACACTGAAGGCGACTCACCTGCCACACGCGTCAACATCGAAGGCGGACGAATGCGCGATGTGAAAGATGCTGCCCATCCACGGGGTACGACCGTCTCAGTGCGCGATCTTTTCTTCAACGTCCCTGCACGACGCAAGTTCCTTCGTTCTGAGGCCACTGAGACTTTTCATCTGACCAACCTTGTTACCCACTACGCGTTGGCCCATCCCGAGATCTCTTTCACGTTGACAAGTAATGGCCGCGAGGCGTTGCGTGCCGCGCCCGCCCGCGATCTGCGCGAACGCGCCTATCAGATTTTTGGCGAGGAGTTCCTCAGCAATCTGTTGGACGTAAATGGAGGGCACGAGCAGATCGCGCGTGTGACCGGTTTCATCTCAGCTCCGCGTGATCGGCGAACGTCGCGTGATGCGCAGTATCTTTTTGTAAATGGCCGGTTCGTTCGCGATCGATTGCTCGGTCGCGCTCTTTCAGAAGGCTATCGCGCCATCTTGCCGCATGGTGTTTATCCCGCTGCCTTATTGTTTCTTGAGACGCCGTTAGAAGAGGTAGACGTAAACGTGCATCCGGCCAAAACCGAGGTGCGCTTTCGACGCGCAGCGGCTGTCGGCGATGCCGTGCGTCAGGCGGTGCGGTCTGCATTAGCCAGCGCCGGGTATGTCCGAGCCGAAACCCCTACGTCACACGAATCTGCTTTACCTGTGGACCAGCCGACTGACTACGAGTCGTCCGTTTCCGATTATTTAGCCGCGGCGCAGGGTGCGGGCAGCACTGAGTCTCAGATTTCAGTTTCCAGCACACCATCTTCATCAACGCCAGCACCGGTTTCTCAACCACGCATCGATTTTCCGTGGCAGCCTATGCCTGATGAAGACGTTGTAATCCCGCAAGGTTCTTCGGCCACGGTTGTAAGACCAGCATTTCCGGACTACGTCCCTGCATTGCAATCCGAGACACCGGAAGAGGAACAAACAACTAAGGAGGTTCCACCAGCAAGGACACCTCCTGTTCAACTGCCGCCCTTGAACTCGGCGCATAAGTTGGCAAGTGAAGTCTCAGTGGATTCCGTCTCGTCAAACATTCGACCACTCGGTCAGTTGGACGAGAGCTTTATCATCGCCACTGACGACCAGGGCTTGCTCTTGATCGATCAGCATGTGGCCCACGAGCGAGTTCTTTTCGATAAGTATCGCGCGCTGGAGTCAACGCGCACGGCCGAATCCCAGCAGCTTTTGATTCCAGAAACATTTGATCTGACACCCGCACAGGCGGAGGCGTTTGAGTATGCGGCCCCGGAGTTAGAGACCTACGGCTTTGATCTCATGCGCCTGTCAGGACGCACCGTCGCCATCAAGGCGGCGCCCGCCGACTTGCCACCGAGCGAGGCGCGGAACATGCTCGCCGAGATCCTTGACACTGTGGACGCTGAAAAGAAAGGTTCTGCACGCGAGAATCTGCGTGACGAGATTGCGGCTTCGCTAGCGTGTCATGCTGCAATCAAAGTTAACATGCCTTTGTCGCCAGAGAAGATGCGTTGGCTGATCGATCGACTTCTGGTGACATCCTCTCCGACTACCTGTCCGCACGGGCGTCCCGTCATCCTGCGTCTTGCTACTCGCGATATCCTAAAAGGCTTTCATCGGATCTAGTCTTAGTCCGGAGCAATGCACCCCAACTGAATCGGCATGGATGTGAATCTCACACTTGCAGATGTGCGCCGGCTTGTCCGGATGGCATTCCCCGCTCGACGTGTAGACGGTTTCGAGAGTCTTAGCGGCGGGCTTTGCAACATCAATCTCAAGATACTCTTTGAATCTAATGAAGCGCCGGTAGTTTTGCGACTTTACAGACATGATCCCGTTGCTGTGCAGAAAGAGGTCGAGCTTTTAAGTCTGGTCCGGAAGACTGTTCCTGTGCCCGAGGTCTTGCATGCTAATTACGAGGGCATAGACCACAGTGGTCCTTTTGCATTCATCGAGTTTGTGGCTGGACCCACGTTTCAGCAGTTAAGAAGAACGAATGACGTGCCGGCAATTCGGCAAGCTTCTTACAAGGTCGGCCAAACGCTTGCCGCGATCGGCAGCTTCGGATTCACAAAACCAGGACGACTCGGTCCAGGACTTTGCGTTGGTGAACCCTACCTTGAAGCAGATGAAGATCGCGTTC
>DATBMP010000301.1:0-8129 GCA_036554845.1 Pyrinomonadaceae bacterium | reverse complement strand
CCTAATATATTTTGATCGAGGCTATGCCTCAAAGATGGAACAGTTTAGGCATAGCCTGATATTTAGGTTGGGATAACGGTAAGCCGCAGGCTTACCGCAAGGGTGCGGCAGAGCCGTACCCAAAAGACTTTTTGTGGAAATCCCACTCACGACCCTACGATCATCGTGCCTGTTCCCTTGTCAGTGAAGATCTCCGACAACAGTGCGTTGCGATTTGTGCCGCTGATGATGTGCGCGCTGTGAACACCTCGATCGAGCAACGTAATAATGCTCTGCAGTTTCGGGATCATCCCGCCCGTTGCTGATCCATTATCGATTAGCTGCGCAGCCTCGTTCGCAGTCAGGCGCGACAGCTTTGTCTCTGGCTCACCCGCTCGCAAATAAATCCCGTCAACATCAGACAGCAGAATTAGTTTTTCAGCCTTGAGTTGAATAGCGATCTCTGAAGCAATTGTGTCGGCATTGATGTTAAAGACAGTGCCTTCCGAGTCGGCCCCCAGGGAAGAGATAACCGGAAGATACCCATGGTCCAGAAGCACGCTGAGCAGGCGAGAATTGATCTCGACGACATCACCGACGTGCCCGAAATCAACCTGGGCTCGTACTCCTGTTTCGCGATTGAGAACCTCTTTCGGCGGCCTTCGTTCCGCGTGGACAATATTGCCATCGACTCCTGAGAGACCGACAGCTTCAACACCACGATTGCGCAGCTTGGAAAGAATGTCCGTGTTTATCTTGCCGGCAAAGATCATCTTTGCCATTTCGAGCGTAGCGTCGTCGGTGACTCTTCGTCCGTCGATGATGGTCTGTTCCACGCCCATCTGTTTCGCGAGCTCGGTAAGTTGCTTGCCGCCACCATGGACCACGCAAATACGAATTCCAACCTGATGCAGCAGAGCGAGTTCCTCTGCCAGGGACATCAGGTTCGTTGCATCCTCTGTCGCCTTGCCCGAAAGCTTCACCACAAAAGTCTGGCCCTTGAACCGCTGAATGTATGGCAGCGCTTCACGAAGCAGGTCGAGGCGAAGCTGGTCGTCTACGTTGGAGCGTTGGTCAGGGATCATAGTTATTTGCCGATTGCCGATTGCCAATTTTCGATTTGATGTCGCTATTTTGTACGTTTACTCAAAACCGATGAGGACCATGTGTACCCAGACTCAAAAGCGAATCGGACCTGCGCGAAATCGGCAATTGGCAATCGGCCATGTCTTCATTGGCAATCGGCAATTGGCAATCGGCAATTGGCAATGTCTTTCAGGATCGCTTTCTGCACATGCAGCCGATTCTCTGCTTCATCAATCACGACTGATTGCGCGGAGTCGATGACGCCATCGGTGACGATTACGTTGCGTCGCACTGGGAGACAGTGCATGAAGATCGCGTTCTTAGTTGCTGCCATCTTGCGCTCATCGACGATCCAATCCTGACGATATTTAGCGCGATTTACGATCTCCCCATCGCTCTTGCCATAAAAGCCCTTCGCTCCCCAACTCTTGGCGTAAACAACCTCCGCACCATCGAACGCTTCTTCGATGTTGTTAGTGGTCGAAACGCTACCGCCCGCTTCTGTTGATCTCTTCCGAATAAAACGAAAGAGTTCTTCGTCGAGTTCATAACCGGGCGGATGCGCAATGACGAGGTCGTGGCCCATCTGAGCGGTGGCTAAGGCGAAACTATTGGGGACGGCCATCGGTAATGGTTTCGGATGCCAGGCCCAAGTCAACAAAACTCGTTTGGGCGCATGACCGACTTTTTCTCGAATCGTCATCATGTCCGCCAAAGACTGACAAGGATGATGCATAGCTGATTCGAGATTTATCACCGGCACATCAGAATATTTCACGAAAGCTGCGAGTACCGGATCCGTCCGCTCTTCGTTCCAGTCTTTCAGTGCGGCAAATGTTCGTAACCCGATGGCGCTGCAATATCGACCCAGCACACGAACGAACTCCGCGACATGTTCGGTCTTTCCTGCGTCCATGACGGCGCCGTCGCGATGCTCAATCGTCCAACTGGTTCCACCTGGTTCCAGCACGACAGGATTTCCGCCCAGCTCATAGATCGCAACCTGCATTGAAGCGCGAGTGCGCAGACTCGGGTTGAAGAAGACGAGCGCGATTGATTTGCCCGCAAGAGACTTCGCTGAAACATCACCGCGTTTGAATGCAAGCGCGGTTTCGATCAGTTGCTCGAGATGCGATCTGCTGAAATCAGCTGTGGTTAAGAAATGCATTGCAGGATTATTGCCGATTGCCGACTGATCTTCGATGAGATCTATTGGTTAGGCTCCCGGACTTTCTTGTTATTCAGTTGACTTCTTAGGTAGATGGCGAATCACACCCTAAAGCGAAATCGACAATCGACAATCGGCAATGACCTGCACCGCACTCCAAAGATCAAATCTCTTTTAATGCCTCGACAAAGTGATCGACCTCTGTCTTAGACAGACAAAGCGGCGGAAGAAGCCTCAGCACATTCGGATCGCTTGAGGTTCCGGTAATGATGTTTCTCTCAAGTAACTTCTTATGAACGTCCGCAGCCTTATCCACCAACTCAAGCCCAAGGAGAAATCCCAATCCGCGCACTCGGACAACTTTGTCGAGATCTGAAAGTCGTTCTCTCAAATATGATTCAACTTCACGCACGTTCGCGAGCATGTTCTCGTTCTCGATCACTTCCAGCGTAGCTTTAGTCGCCGCCATCGCGATCATCCCTCCACCAAATGTCGTCCCCAGGTCGTTCTCCTTGATCGACTTGGCAAGACCATCGTTAACCAGACATGCGCCGACTGGAATCCCGCTGCCTAGCGCCTTCGCCAGCGTGATAATGTCCGGTACAACTCCCCTCCCTGCTCTGCTTCCAGCAAAGAACCACTCGCCGGTGCGACCGACACCGGTTTGCACTTCGTCGTAGATCAAAACTATTTGCTTCTCATCACAAAGATTGCGAAGACTGTGATAGAAATCGGGTGCAGCCATTTTCACGCCAGCCATCGATTGAATCGGCTCTAACATGATCGCAGCCACAGACTCGTCGGCCAACGCACGAACCGAATCGAGGTTGCCAAAGTCCGCTTCGAGATGTCCCGGCACGTTGGGTTTGCCGAGTTCGCGGTACTTCCCCAGAAACGTCGCGCTGATCGCATCCGCAGTACGACCGTGAAAGCCACCCGAGAAAGTGATGATCTTATGCCGGCCTGTCGCCATGCGGGCGATCCGCATCGCGTTTTCGTTCGCCTCTGTTCCCGAGTTGCAAAAGAAAGCCCTGCGAAGTGATGAAGGCGCGACTGAGGTCAATTTCTCCGCAGCTTGTGCGCGCACTTCTGAGTAAACGAGGTTCGAATAGAAGAGTAGTTTTTCTGCTTGTGTCTGAATCGCGTTGACGACGTGTGGGTGTGAGTGGCCCGTGCCCGCGACAGCATGCCCGCCATAAAGATCGAGGTACTTTCCCCCATCGCTCGTGTAGAGCCAAACACCGTCGCCGCGCTTAGCGACGATCGGCATCTTCTTATAAGTCGCGAGTTGAAAACTGTCCTCGCGCTCGATGGTTCCTTGAACTACCGGTTGTTGTGCCACAGTCATCCTTGTCCTCGCCGAACGATCTACCAAAAATAGCAATCCGCAATCCGCACTCTTAAGGATTGGTCCCAATCAACTTCAGTCCCGCATTCTCTGCGAAGCCAAACATCAAGTTCATGTTCTGCACCGCTTGTCCCGCCGCACCTTTCACTAAATTGTCGAGCGCGGCGAACACGACAGCCTGATGTCCTCTGGTCGCAAAGCCGAGATCGCAGAAGTTTGTGGTCTTCACCCAATTGATATCAGGTGAGCCCTTCACGAGTCTGACAAACTGCGCGTCGCGATAGTACTCAGAATAGATCTCTCGTAGCTGTTCTTCAGACAGTTCCTTCCGCAGTTCGGCGTAGATCGATGCGAAGATTCCCCGCGATACAGGCAGCGAATGTGTCATGAACACGAGTTCGCTGGTCCAATCACCGACGCTGCGCAACTCCTGCTCGATTTCGGGAACGTGTTGATGCGTGAATGGCTTGTAGGCGTAGAACGAGTTCATACGCTGCGGATGATGAGTGTTGCTTGCGGCCTTGGCCCCCGAGCCCGAAGATCCCGTCTTCGCATCAACCACCACACGCCCCGTGATCAGATCGTTGGCCACCAGCGGCGCCAGTCCAAGAATTGTCGCGGTTGCAAAACAACCTGGGTTGCTGATCAATCGCGCGTTCTTGATCGCCTCGCAATGCGTTTCCGTAAGACCGTAGACGAAACCGGCCTGGGCCTCCATGGCCGTGTGTTCGCGGTTGTAATGCTGCTCAAACTCTCCCTGGTCTTGTAAACGAAAGTCACCCGATAGATCGATGACCTTCAAACTCTTTGGTAGCCGGGGAACGATCTCCATCGCCTGTCCATGAGGGAGAGCGAGAAACACGCAATCCAGCTTTTCAAAATCCGCCGGAACCTCGGGCGCAGTTTTGAATTCAAGTTCGGTTAAGCCATAGAGGTTTTTATGAACATCACCGACGCGTTTGCCGGCATGCTCGTTTGCCGTGACGAGAGCGATCTCAGCAAAAGGATGCTGCAACAATATTCGCAGCAACTCGGATCCTCCGTAACCCGAACCCCCAAGAATTGCAACGCTGATCTTGTTCATCGTCAGTGGCCCAACCTTTCACTTGCCGCTAATTCATGCGAAACTCAGTCTCTCAAGCGGCCTTTCTGAACTCGCTCGTCCAAAACAATCTGAGGAGGAAACAAGTTCTTATGCGTTTCGCTTATGCCCCGTTCGTCGTTTTAGGAATCACCTTCATCGCCCTGGGCGCCTCATCGGGGTCGAGCATCTATCTTCCCCTCGGAATCGTCTTCCTCATCATTGGGCTTGCTGTGATGTTCAAGCGCCGTCGAACTTAAACCGCACTCGGTTGCAAAACTGCTGCATCAACTTTCGCCTTAACCAAGTCAAACAGTAGTGACCCGTTGCGTTTAGCATTGGCTGCGGGTACACCAAACTCTTTTTCGATGTAGTCCTGGCCCATCTGCGAGTCGGTCACCGATCCCGCAATCACATCGATCTCGATTCCCTGGCGTCGCATCAACTCCAGCCCGCCCCAGGCACCCACATAGTCTGAAGCACAGAAGACGAGCGCTGCTGTCGCGGCCCGCAACTCACTATCGGAAAAGATCGAGTCAACCGAATATCCGCCCAGGATCCCATCTCCCAATTCGATCACAATTAGATCGGGTGCTGTCTCATTGAGCTTTGCGATTACAGCTTTAGCGATTGGCGCCAGGTTTCCAGCATCGACTGTGGAAGGCAATCCGCAGTCGAGAAAACTCGCCGTCGCTGTGGCGCCGTGATCTGCCATATTCAAAGTGTCGCGTAGACAAGCCACACCAGATAGTTTCGCTGCCGCAACCTTCTGGCCTGCGCGCGTGGCCTGCTTAATCAATTCGGTGGCCGCATAAGTCTTGCCACTGTTCATACAGGTGCCCGCAATAATCACGAGAGGTGCCGTAACGCCCAGCGAGTCGCGCGATGGCAAAGCGTTGTTGGCGATGTTCAGGATGTCTCCGTCTTCATCGCAAACCATGCCCACGACCTCAACCTGGATAGCATCGCTCAAACTAGAATGGTGTCCGGTGCAGTGGCCGACCACTCCTCCCATGTTGAGTAGATGAAGCATGTCACCGCGCTTAACCAACGCCGGAACGTCACCAACGAAACCTTTCAACGCACGTCGTCGGCCCAGGACACCGAGGAGCAGATCGCCGGGATTAATCTTCGCAAGCCGTCCCGTGGGAAGCTCGAGCATGTTGTAGGTAGCACTATCGGTTAGCGCCCGGACCGCAATTACATCACCGGCATTTGGTGAAAGCGATTGAGGCACGACAGCGATAGTCTTGTTGAGGCCAAGGGGAGACGTGGCCGAACCGATCTTGTCTACCTCGAGAATGGTCAGGTTTAGTTCCGAGTTGTCTGTGTTCATTGTTCTCCCCTGTGAAAGGCAAAAAACCTATTTGGAATTTCTCAACCTCAGTCGCAAGGCGTTTAACTTGATAAAGCCTTCGGCATCGCGCTGGTTGTAAACAGTGTCGGCTTCAAACGTCGCGATCTTCTCGTTGTACAAAGAGTTAAGCGAACGTCTGCCAACAACTGTTGTGTTTCCACGATAAAGTTTTAGGCGCACATCGCCAGTGACCTTAACCTGGGTTTCGTCAACCATCTTTCGAAGCAACTCAAACTCAGGCGCAAACCAGAAACCGTAATAGATGTTCTCCGCAAGTTTCACTCCGAGTGAATCACGAAGATGCATCACTTCTCGATCAAGAGTTATTGACTCAAGTGCGCGGTGTGCTACCTGCAGAATCGTCACGCCCGGTGTCTCATAGACGCCACGTGACTTCATTCCAACAAAACGATTCTCAACCAGGTCAACCCTGCCGATACCGTGTTCGCCACCGATCGAGTTCAGTTCCTCAAGTAACTCAACAGGACCAAGTTGCCGAGAGTTCAGCGCAACGGGCTCGCCGTTCTTGAAAGAGATTTCGAGATACTCAACCTCGTTCCTCGCATCCTCAGGCGCACGCGTGAGTTGAAACATGTCCGCGGGCGGTTCAGCCCATGGATCTTCGAGGATGCCGCCCTCGAAAGAGATATGCATAAGGTTGCGGTCCGTCGAATAAGGCTTCTCATGTGTGGCAGTCACGGGAATGTTGTGCTGCTTTGCATATGCAATCAGATCGCTGCGGCCACCGAATTGCCATTCACGCCACGGCGCGATCACTTTGATGTCTGGTTGCAGTGCGTAGTAAGTAAGTTCAAACCGCACCTGATCGTTACCTTTACCAGTAGCGCCGTGGGCCACCGCGTCGGCTCCTTCACGACGTGCGATCTCGATCTGACGCTTTGCAATCACCGGTCGGGCGAGGGAAGTGCCGAGGAGGTAGACACCTTCGTAGATCGCATTCGCCTTCACTGCGGTCCAGACATACTCGCGAACAAACTCTTCGCGCAGATCTTCGACATACAATTTGGAAGCACCCGACCTCAGAGCCTTCTCTTCCAAACCCTCGAGTTCGGCACCCTGGCCCACATCGGCGCAGTAACAGACCACTTCACAGTCATAGGTCTCTTTGAGCCAACGCAGCATCACTGATGTGTCGAGGCCGCCAGAATAAGCCAAAATTATTTTGTTAGGGTTAGCTGTCATTTCAGTTTGTCAGTTTGTCAGTTTTCAGTAGTCACTTGTGAGTTGGTGTTGGAAGCAATGATCAGCGACCACTAACAACTGACCACTGATTACTGACAACGGACCATCACCCATGAACCACTTCCCAGACCTTCTTCATCGCCACTCTTTGGGCCTTCTGATCTACAACCGCGATAAAGATCGTGTCTTCACCCGCAATTGTTCCTACGATCTCGGGGATGGCAGCAGCATCGATCTCCACCGCCACCGCCGATGCGAGTCCTGGTTCGGTTCGAGCTACGACCAGGTTGTCGCCTGATAGATCCAAACTCAAAAGGCCGCGTGCTCCGGCGCCGTTTGCTCGTGGTATCGTGTAGCGTCCGTGATGCTTAACGACGCCGAGCTCTTCCAGATCGCGCGAGACACTTGATTGAGTTGCCGGAACACCTGATCGTTCCAGCAGGGCGCGCAATTCTTCTTGCGTGCCCACTGGTTTCGCCTGAATCAGGCGCAAAAGCTTCTTCTGCCGTTCGGATTTCTGCATCATTCGCCCCGCACCAATTATGCAGAAGTCTTGCATAACCACTGCATAGATGCATAAACTACCAGCCGAGATGCATTTGGGTCAAGTTACGGTCCGATAAACTTCAGCCATCGGGAGCATTGCAGGAGGAGACAGGTAGATGGGAGAGTCCAAAAAGCTTTGGGGTGGGAGATTCACCGGCGAAGCAGATCCCGGTTTTGTCGAGTTCAATCGCTCGTTCAAATTTGATCGACGACTTTTTCACGCCGATGTTCGCGGCAGTGTGGCCCACTGCGACGCGCTTTTGCAGGCTGGCGTACTAACTACTGATGAAGCTGCCCGGATCAAGGAGGCACTTGAAGATATCCTTGCGCGTGGTGAGGCAGATCCAAACTACCTCGATGA
>DATBMP010000211.1:0-6575 GCA_036554845.1 Pyrinomonadaceae bacterium | reverse complement strand
TCCACAGACAGCATACGGAGTTCGACCCAAAGAGATGTTCGAAGCAGATGAGGAAGTGGACGGTAATCTCCCCAGGCGAGTTCCCACAAAATCTCGGGTTTATTCAATAGCGAAGAACTGAAATGTTAATCCTGAAACTTTATTTACTGGCCGGCCTCGTCGCGCACAAAGTGGTGTGGGAGGTTCTGAAGCGTAAGCAACCACTCGGCGGATCCGCGCAAGGTTCTTCAAAGAAATCCGAGTCGTTTCAGATGAAGGCTGTCAAAGCCGTGAAGATCGCTATCTTGCTGGGAATCGCTGTGCAGACCTTGTTGCCGGATATTTTCCCAATCAGTAGCGATCCATTCATTGTTCGTCTTGCCGGCACGCTGATTTACACGGCCGGGCTCGCACTGGCAATCAGGAGCCGTTCGGAACTTGGTACCAATTGGTCTGACATCGAGGCCGGTAGTGTTCAGGCCAACCACAACATCGTTGCCAATGGTCCATATCGTTATATTCGACATCCTATCTACATTGGCGACCTTCTGCTTTTACTTGGTCTCGAACTGGCGCTGAATTCCTGGCTGGTCCTTGGCGTTCTTCTGTTGGCACCGCTTGTGCTGCGGCAAGCGTTAAAGGAAGAACAGAAGCTCGCCAGGTCACTGCCAGACTATGAAGCTTATCGCGCGCAAACGAAGAGGTTCATTCCCTTCGTCGTCTAAGAAAGAATGGCTACTCAACTAAAACATCGACCTGCCGTATTTTCGGGCATCGCGAGACAACAAGCTAGCGAGAAAAATCCAGCACGACCAACCGTCGCAATTCTCGGTGGTGGTCCGGCGGGACTCGGTGCGGCCTGGCAATTGGCACGACGCGGTAAGGCAGATGTCGTTCTTTTTGAACAGCGTGATGATGTTGGAGGAAACGCAGGAAGCTTCAAACTCGAGGGACTCTCGGTTGACTACGGCAGTCACCGCCTTCATCCGGCATGTCATCCTCAAATCCTTGAAGATCTAAAAGGTCTACTACAGGGAGATCTGCTCGACCGGCCACGTCACGGAAGAATCAGATTGCGTGGAAGATGGATTCACTTCCCGCTGAAGCCAATGGATCTGCTTTTGAATCTGCCGCCGTCGTTTGCAACAGGTGTCGCTTTAGATTCTCTAAAGAAGGTATTGCCAAACTCCAACGGCAATGCCAAAGAGACCTTTACAAGCGTGTTGCAGCATGGCTTGGGTTCCACGATCTGCAACGATTTCTATTTTCCTTACGCTCGCAAAATCTGGGGACTAGACCCGCAAGAACTTTCGGCCATACAAGCACGACGACGAGTCTCTGCCGGATCACTTGGAAAGATGGCGCGCAAAATACTTGCGTTGGCGCCTGGTCGAAAAGTTGCCAAGGGAGGTCGTTTCTTCTACCCACAAGATGGTTACGGACAGATCAGTCGCGCGTTGGCAGCAGCAGCCTGTAGTAATGGCGTCGAGTTGCACCTGCGTACCTCAGTTCGCCGCATCACACTGGGAACTCCGCACCAGATTGAAGTTGAGAAAGCCGGGCAGTCACGGGTATTCGAAACAGACTACATCTGGTCCACCATCCCGCTTTCAATTCTGGCTCGCATCATGCAGCCGGAACCTCCCAGAGAGGTCATCGAGGCAAGTAATCAAATGGAGTTCCGCGCGATGGTCCTGGTTTACCTGGTCCTCGACCAACAGCAGTGGACCGAGTTTGACGCACACTATTTTCCCGAAGCCGACATCAAGCTCACTCGCCTTTCAGAACCAAAGAACTACAGCGCTAAGGGCGAGCCCGCGGGACGCACAGTGTTGTGTGGCGAGCTGCCTTGCATGGTAGGCGACGAAGTTTGGAATGCTACGGACGAGGAACTCGGATCGTTGGTGCGCAAGTCTCTCGAAAAATGCAACCTGCCGATTGAGGCGCCGGTGCTGCGAGTGGTCGCCAGGAAGATTCCTTACGCGTACCCGATTTATCGCCAAGGTTACGAGACGCACTTCAATGTACTGGACGACTGGGCCAGCAACCTGGATCGCGTTCTTACCTTCGGTCGCCAGGGACTATTCGCACATGACAACACTCACCACGCCTTGGCGATGGCCTACGCCGCGGTTGACTGCTTAAGTGATTCAGGCGATTTCGAGAAGAATCGTTGGAGTGAATACAGAACCGAGTTTGCCAAACACGTTGTTGAAGACTAGTAGGAGGTTTCGCACATGGATAATCAATACCTGGCTTTTCTTGTTCTACTTTATGCCGGTCCGGACCAACTGATTCCCCTGGCTTCGGTTATCGGCACCATCATCGGCATTCTCATGATCGGTTGGCAGCGCGTACGTTCGGCTTTTACCACCGTGATTCAAAAACTGCGCACCTCTCGCAGTAAATAAACTCTTCTTTCGTTTTACCAAATCAATTCTTAAAGGTCTTCATAGCAAGATGAAAAAGGTGATCGTAATCGGCCTCGACGGTTTTGAGCCTAAGCTCGTTCAGCCGTTACTCAACAAAGGAGAGCTGCCAAACCTGGCCCGGCTCAAACAGCAGGGCGGTTTCTCGAAAATCGAGACTACGTATCCAGCCCAGACTCCGGTCGCATGGTCCACCTTCGCAACCAGTACAAATCCCGGTGGCCACGGAATCTTTGATTTTATCCGTCGCGATCCGAAGACGTACCTGCCCGATATCTCGATGAACCGATACGAAAAGCGGAATGCGTACCTGCCTCCAAAGGCGGTCAATCTTCGTCGTGGGGTGCCCTTCTGGGAGTTGTTATCTAAAGCCGGGATATCTTCGAGCATCGTCCGATTCCCTTGCACCTATCCTCCTGACAACATTCGCGGTCGGATGCTTGCAGGAATGGGCGTTCCTGATCTTCGCGGAGGCTTGGGAACCTCGACGTTTTACACATCCGAAGACGACGTACTCGCACAGGAAAGTGAAAACGTCTTGTCGGTAAAACCTGATGCTACTGGAACTCTTAAGACTCACATCATCGGTCCACGAAATCCGAAGAACGCTTCAGATCTAACATTCGCCATCACCGTCAAGATCGATCAGGCAAATCGCAAAGTGACAATCTTCTCGGATGGCCAGCCGAAAGCTCTCGAAGTTCGCGAAGGACAGTGGAGCGACTGGCTGAAGGTGAAGTTTGACGTTGGCCTGCTCCAATCGGTAAAGGGCATGGTCCGATTTCACCTGGTCCAACTGTCTCCTGTGTTTGAGCTTTATGCTTCGCCAGTCAATTTTGATCCGGACGCGCCGCTCTTTCCCATCAGCTCGCCTCCAGAGTATGCCCGTCAATTGGCCAAGGAGATTGGCACGTTCTACACCACGGGAATGGTGGAAGATCATGGCGGCTTGAACAATGGCCGTTTTGGTGAAGAAGCTTACCTGGTTCAATGCGAAGAGGCCTTGCGTGAACGCGAACGCATGATGATTCACGAGTTGGATCGTTTGAAGGAAGGCTTCTTCTTCTGTCTGTTCGACACACCGGACCGCGTGCAGCACATGTTCTGGCGCTTTGGTAATCAACAAACTCCCGTGGAAGCTCCTGTTGATCCTGAAATGGGTCGCGTCATCGAAGAACACTATCGGCTTTGTGATCAGGTTGTCGGTCAGGCATTGCAACGAGCAGACGATCAGACTCTTGTCATGGTCCTGAGTGATCACGGTATGAACAGTTTCCAACGCGGCGTGAATTTGAATGCATGGCTGCGTGACAACGGTCTGCTCGTCATGAAGAACGGACAGCAAGCATCTGAAGAGGGCGCAGATTTCTTTCGCGATGTTGACTGGAGTCGTACCAAGGCCTACGCACTTGGTTTGAGCGGTATCTACCTGAATCTCAAAGGCCGCGAAGAGAAAGGTGTTGTCGATCCAGACGATGCTGATTCACTTAAACAGTCGATCGTTACTGGACTAAGCAATCTCAACGATGCTGAAAAAGGAAAGCAGGCTGTTACAAAAGTTCTGAAGCGCGAACAAGTTTATGAGGGCGCGTTTGCGAGCGAATCGCCCGACCTCATGGTCAATTTCGCTGAAGGCTATCGTGTTTCATGGAGTACGGCACTAGGCGGGGTTCCCGCTCAGTTGTTTGAAGACAATGGTAAGAAATGGGCCGGTGACCACATCATCGATCCTCATCTGGTCCCTGGCGTTCTGTTCATGAACCGTCGCTTTCGCGGCGAGTCACCAAGACTTTTGGATATGGCCCCGACAATTCTCGAAGCATTGAATGTACCGAAAGGTGAAGCTATGGAAGGAGAGTCACTCCTCGCATGAAGACACTGGTAATTGGTCTCGACTGCGCTGTACCCGAACTGCTGTTTGGTGACGAACGGCTAACTAACTTTCGCCGCTTAATGGAAGGCGGTTGTCACGGCCGGTTGGAAACAATCATTCCTCCGATCACCGTGCCTGCGTGGATGTGCATGGCGACTAGTCAGGATCCCGGCTCGCTCGGAGTCTATGGATTTCGCAATCGGCATGATCACTCCTACGACGGTCTCAGCATTGTCAACTCAAAGTCTATTCAAGACCTGGCAATCTGGGACCAGGTTGCGCGCGAAGGCAAACGCGCCAATATCATCGGGGTCCCTCCCTCTTTTCCGCCACGAAAAGTCAATGGGGTTTGCATCGGCTGTTTCCTGACGCCAGATACGAACAACGATCACTACACGCACCCGCCGGCGATGAGAGATGAGATAAAGAAGTTAACGGGTGAGTATCCAGTGGATGTAAAAGGCTTTCGTACCGACAGGAAAGACTGGTTGAAGGATGAGATTTACAGTACCAGTCGCAAACATTTTGAGGTTGTGCGCCACCTGATGCAGAACTCGGATTGGGACTATCTGCAGTTTGTGGAGATCTGTCTCGATCGTTTGCAGCACGGTTTCTGGAAGTATCATGATCCGCAACATGTTCTGCACCAACCGGGAAATCCTTACGAAGATGTAATTCGTGATTACTACCTTTACCTCGACGACGAAATTGGCAGTCTTCTTGATCTTCTCACAGACGACACCGCGATCCTCGTCATGTCCGACCATGGAGCTCAGCGTCTCGATGGCGGCTTCTGCATCAACGAATGGCTGGTGAAAGAAGGCCTGCTGGTTTTGAATGAGTATCCAAAAGAGATCACGCCGTTCAGCAAGCTCAGCGTTAACTGGGAGAAGACACGGGTCTGGAGTGAAGGCGGTTATTACGCACGCGTTTTCTTCAATGTGAAAGGCCGCGAGCCACAAGGCGTGATTGAAAAGGATGACTACGAGAAGTTTCGCGAAGAGGTGAAAGAGAAACTCGAGGCGCTTCCCAACGATAAAGGCGAACCCATGGGAACGCGCGTCTTCAAACCCGATCAGATCTATAGAACGGTGCGGAATGTAGCTCCGGACCTGATCGCCCACTTTGGAAATCTTTATTGGCGATCAATCGGTGGTGTGGGATATCCGACGTTCTATGTTCAGGAGAACGACACTGGGCCAGACGATTGCAACCACGCCCAGTTCGGCAGCTTCATCCTGGCAGCTTCAAACAACCCACTTCGCGGCGAGATCAAGGGCGCCCACATCCTCGATCTCGCTCCCACTTTGCTTGAGCTGGGTGGCTACGACATTCCCAATACGATGCAAGGCAAATCGCTGGTAATGGGTCAGACGTTAGTGAGTGAAGATGAGGCTGGTTACTCTCCGACTGGTGAAGAGATCATCCGCGAACGACTGAGCGGATTAGGATACATCTCGTAAACGAGGACCAAGTGACAACGCTCTCTTTTCATAAACTCGCTGCCCGGATTGTCACCGTGCTTCTGAGTTGTGTGATCGGCCTTGTTGTGGCCGAAGTGCTGCTGCGCATCGTCTCCCCGCCAAACGATCGCTACTACGTTTGGATGCCAAATCAATCTGCGGAACTCAGGCCAATGCCCAATGTTATGCCGGGCGTCGGACCATTGGCGCGCTTCCACGTAAATTCCCAGGGAATTATCGGTCAGGAGTGGGGCGCTGAAAGAGATAGGGAGTATCGAATTCTCACTGTCGGTGGCAGCACTACTGAGTGTCTCTACCTCGATCAAGAGAAGTCCTGGCCAGCATTGGTCCAGACAGGACTAAAGGAGACAGCCGACGGCCGAAAAGTCTGGGTGGGGAACCTCGGAAAGGCCGGGCACAACTCCCGAGACCACCTTGCACTGATGCGTCTCGCAATCCATCAATACGACGTCGATGCAGTTGTGATTCTTTTAGGCGGCAACGACATGGTCCATCGTCTGTTGCAGGGTGACGAGTACGATCCCAACTTTGTCGACGATGAATCCAGGTACAAGGAATGGATCAAGACAAGGTTTGCGGCGGTACCAGTAAGCATCGAAAGTGAAGGAAAGTTTTTCTTCAGGCGAGCGGCGTTGTGGCAATTGGTCCGCCGAATTCGGCGCTCGTACAACGACCGTTATGCGCCGATTGTGCAAGACAACACCGGCGACTGGTTGGTTGAACTGAGGGGAAAACGACAGCATGCCACTCAAACTGAAGAACTGCCTTTGTTGGAGACTGCACTTGATGAGTTCGAACGTAACGTGACAG
>DATBMP010000205.1:0-3753 GCA_036554845.1 Pyrinomonadaceae bacterium | reverse complement strand
ATCGACCAACCCCAAAAGGATCTTTGCTCGTTTATGACCGGTGTTGGCCAGGGTAACGATGCGCGACCTGCGAACTCCGACGAGGGCAAACTCCGAGGCTACAAAGAAGCCGTTGGCCAGCACGAGCAGGACAACGATTAGCAGGTTGAGAATCTGGATCATGTTTGCGAGGGATTATAGAAGAATACGGCGGAGGTCAGTAGTTGGCAGTGGTCAGTTGTCACGGGTCAGTTGGTCTTTCGTCTTGGGTGTTGGGTCTTTGGGCTTCTTGAATAGAACAAGTCAGGAAGGAGTCAAGCCTCTTTGGACCGCTTGCCCCCTTCCTGACTTGTTCTATTCAAAGGAGCACTACAGCCATAGAGACCAGTGACTGACCACTGACCACTTTCAACTGATAACTCTCAACTGACAACTGACAACTCACTGATGTAACATCCACTTCCACTCGCACCTGGAAGGACTAACAACATGAAAATCGCAATCGCCAGCGATCACGCCGGATATGCTGGGAAAGAGAAACTCAAACTATTGCTGAACGAATTGGGAATCGCGTTTGAAGACCTGGGAACAGTCTCAGAAGAGTCGGTTGATTATCCTGATTACGCGGCGCGGGTCGCGAAAGAAGTAGCGCGCGGTGGGGCTGATCAAGGGCTACTTGTTTGTGGCTCAGGTACTGGTATGGCGATCGCTGCAAACAAGGTTCCCGGTGTGCGAGCTGCCGTTGCCTGGAACGAGGAGTCTGCTCGTCTTGCTCGGCAACACAATGATGCGAATGTGTTGTCAATTGGCGCTCGGCTGACACCGGAACCAGAACTCGCGAAGATCGTTCGAACGTTTTTCACGACGAGGTTTGACGGTGGCAGGCACGCGAAACGAGTGGAGAAGATTATGGAGTTGGAGAAAAAGTGCGGTGATTAAAATTTTGGGACTTGAATCTTTGATCGTGGGTCTTTGGTTTTGGTCCAAGACTATGTTGCGCTAGAGCTGAAGCGGGGGGTAAACCACCCTTCCCAACCTGATATCTATGGTGACTACCACTGTCCACGGACCACTGAAAAATCAAAACCCAAGACCAAAAAGCCAAGACCAAAAACCCGAGAACCCAAGTCCCTATTACCAACTACAAAGGACACCAGATGATGACCGACCTTCGAAACGCTTCTCTTGCTGAAGTTGATCCAGAAATTTCCGCCGCCGTCGATAACGAAGTCGCTCGTCAGGCAAATGGTCTCGAGTTGATCGCTTCAGAAAACTTCGTGAGCGAAGCGGTACTCGAAGCGATGGGCTCCGTATTCACCAACAAGTACGCTGAAGGTTATCCCGGTAAGCGTTATTACGGCGGCTGCGAATGGACTGACGTGGTCGAGCAAGCGGCCATCGATCGCGCCAAACAGCTTTTCGGCGCGGATCACGCGAACGTGCAAGCACACAGCGGGGCCCAGGCAAATATGTCTGTTTACCTGGCGGCGATTCAGTACGGTGATCAGATTCTGGGAATGAACCTTTCCCACGGCGGCCATCTGACGCATGGTCATCCGATGAACTTTTCGGGGATTAGCTACAAGGTTGCTGACTACGGCGTCTCGCGCGAGACCGAGCAGATCGACTACGACGAGTTGCAGCGAATTGCCGAAGAACACAAACCCAGGCTGATCGTTTGTGGCGCATCAGCTTATCCACGAATCATAAATTTCGAACGCATCGGCGAGATCGCGAAAAGTATCGGCGCGCGAATGTTCGCCGACATTGCACACATCGCTGGACCAATCGCCGCCGGTCTTCATCCATCGCCGGTGCCGCATGCCGACTATGTAACGACGACCACTCACAAGACGCTGCGTGGACCACGTGGTGGGTTGATTCTGTGCAAAGAGGAGCATGCAAAAGAGATCGATAGAAAACTCTTTCCCGGCGTGCAGGGTGGTCCATTGGTGCACATCATCGCAGCCAAGGCAGTCGCGTTTGGCGAAGCGTTACGTGACGACTTCAAAGACTATCAACGGCGGACCCTGGCGAATGCAAAAGCTCTTGCTTCGGAGTTACAGGAGCAGGGGTTGCGAGTGGTTTCGGGAGGCACCGACAATCATCTTATGCTGGTCGATGTTTGGATGGATGGAAAGGGCACCACGGGCAAGGACGCGGAAAAGGCGCTTGAGGCTGCGCACATCACAGTAAACAAGAACACGATTCCATTTGATCAGAACAAACCGTTTGTCGCTTCCGGTTTGAGAATCGGGACACCGGCAGTTACAACACGGGGAATGAAGGAAGACGAGATGCGTGAGATCGGGAGGTTGATTGCGGAGGTCATTCATCAGCCTGAATCGGAGGAGGTGAGGCGCAGAGTGCAGCAGGGTGTTGCTGATCTCACAGCTCGGTTCCCGCTATATCCAAAACGTTTGAAAGTCTCTTCCCGAGCTGTTTAGAGTCTCATGGTGTCATTTCGTGATTCATAGTTCAGACGGAAAGCGATCTCTCTAAGTAAGGTATGCAAGATATCTTTGGACCTGATGGCCTCATCGCTCAGGCACACCCCGAATACGAATATCGACCCGGTCAGATCCAGATGGCTGAAGCGGTCATGCGTGCTTTTGACGACCGCAGCCACTTGATCGTTGAGGCCGGCACCGGAACCGGAAAGACTCTCGCTTATCTGGTCCCCGCTATATCCTCTGCACTGCAAGGCCGTGGACGAGTCATCATCTCTACCGGCACAAAAAACTTGCAGGAGCAGTTGATGGAGAAAGACATTCCTTTTCTCCAGAACATCCTCCCAGCAAAATTCACTGCGACTTATATGAAAGGACGTAGCAACTACCTCTGCCTCACTCGCCTGGGGCGAGCGGAGAGCGCTCCGGTTCTGGATGGTCTGGATGAGGTTGATTACTTCGATGAGGTAACGCATTGGGCCAGGGAAACGGCGACCGGAGATCGCGCTGAGCTGGCAAACCTGCCAGAGTCACTTTCGTTCTGGCGGCACATCGATGCGCGTTCAGAAACTTGTCTCGGTCAAAAATGTACCGACTTTGATCCATGCTTCATTACGAGAATGCGCGACCGGGCCGTCAACTCGGACATCGTAGTCGTCAATCACCACTTGTTCTTTGCAGATCTTGCTTTGAGAAACAGCGCCTACGGCAGCGTCTTGCCAGATTACACCGCAGTCATCCTAGATGAAGCTCATTTGATAGAAGATGTCGCATCCGAATATTTCGGCGCGCAGGTCTCCAACTATCAGATCGATGATCTGCTACGCGACCTTGGCGCCATAAGGTTCGAGAACGTCGATTTAGATCAAGAAGTCGCGAGAGGGGCGGGTCGCACAGAACGTTTCGCAGACAATTTTTGGATGGGTTTTCGCGAGGGACGAGGCGAAGAGGGGCGTTATCCGATCCTGCCCAGTGCGTTTGTTCGCCGCAGCACCAATGGCGAGATGACCTCAACGCCGCTCGGAGATCTCTATGTTGCTCTCGACGGTGCACTGGCGAGACTCGAAACGACGCTGGATGCCATGAAAGAGAAGCCAGCGGACGTCGAAAGCATCGTCAGAAGGATTCGCCAGGCACGTTTCGATCTTCAATTCATCGTAACGGGTCAGGACAAGAAGTTTGTTTACTGGGTAGAACGTCGCGGCAGAGGCATTTTTCTTCGCGCGTCGCCGATCGACGTCTCAGGTTTACTTGAAGACAAGTTGTTTAGCGAAGTCGGAACCGTGGTGTTGACCTCGGCCACGTTGTCGAGCGGGGGAAACTT
>DATBMP010000080.1:0-17199 GCA_036554845.1 Pyrinomonadaceae bacterium | reverse complement strand
AGTGTTCGGCGGCATCATCCTCAGCTACATCGACATGGCCGGCGCGATTGAAGCACATCGACACACGCAGATGGAACGTTTTGTCACCGTCGCGATGCGCGAAGTGATCTTTCATAAGCCCGTGTTTGTAGGTGACCTGGTGAGTTTCTATGCAGAAACGGTTCGTGTGGGTACTACTTCCATTACGGTGAGGGTAATCGTTGAAGCCGAGCGCGTGGGCCAATCGACTGAACGCGTGCGGGTAACTGAAGCTGAGGTGGTGTACGTTGCCGTCGATGAGAAACGCCAGAAGACAAAGATTCTGAACGTCGAAGCTAGTTAAGTAGAGCCTGCATGCGTCTCAACGCTGTAGTCGCTTCGGTAAATCCCGGTTGTTGCTCCAGCGCCAAACTGTAATGTCGCGCGGCATCGAGATACTTCCTTCTCATCTCAAAGACTCGTCCAAGATTGAAATGTGGAAACGCATAAGATTCATAACGTGGCGCAAAGAGAGCTCGTCTAAACCACCGCACGCAGCCGTAAGAATCACCCTTTGCCAGGAGATAGGTCCCAATGTCGTTGTAAGGATTGCCTAACGTTTCGTCCACTCTGATCGCTTCCAAACACTCGGCAATGGCTTCGTCGTAACGGTTCTGAAAACTGTAGACCCACCCGAGGAAGGTGTGTGCTTCAGCAGTCGGATAGGTCTCAATCGAACGCTTGTAAAGTTCAATCGCGTGCTCGTAGTCTTGAGCGAGCTGAGCTTCATACGCTTCGTAAAACAGCTGCTTGGCTTCGTATTTTGCTTCCGGTGAAATGTCGTCCTCAAACATGACCTTCTAATCCTTGCAATTTGCCTGCTGGCCCTTCCTTTTGTCCAGCCGCTTGATTCTTCCTTCAACTCTGGGAGCGATGACCTTCGCCAGGGTTATCGCCCGGGTCAAAACTTCAGCATCGATCGGTGCGCGCTCAATCGGGGTGAGTAGTGGCGCATCCTTGAACATTGTGTATCCATCTCCAGAATCGATTGCAAGAAAGTTTGTGGTCGCAAGCGTGTACTTGCGATTGTTATCGAGCGGGCGTCCGTTGACCGTCACATTCGTTACACGGGATCCAACCGGCCGGCTGGCATCGAATTCAAATCGAATACCCGACACTTGCGGGAAACGACCAGGCTCAGCGTCTTCAGCGCTGCGACTCACACCATGCTCCAAAGCCGCGCGCAAGGTCGCACCCGTTATTTGCAACTTCAACACTCTATTTTTGAAAGGCAGGATTGAAAGCACATCTCTCTTCGTCAAGACACCTGGACCAATGAGAGCATCTGCGCGAATCGAACCGCCATTCATGATCGCGACCTCGGCCCCGGTGGCTTTTCGAAATGCGTCGGTGACAAAGTTGCCCACGTTGGTTTCCTGATTTCGACCCGCGGCGCTCTCGGCATTGAGGCGAACACCAGTGCGACCCACTCGTGTGGCAAGTTCGCGCAGCAAACTGCGATACTTAGCCGTGACAGAAACAAACTGGGGATCTTCTTTGATGTCTGCTGTGACCGGAATTATTTTCCAATCGATGCTCTCGAGTTCTCCCGTTTCACGAGTAACGTTGAGATCGATCCGTCCCAACTCTCTTGAGTCAGCGGTCATCTTAAAGATCGGGGCGCCCCCGGCTGACGATTGAAGCAACGTGTGTTCGTGCCCGCCAATAACGACGTCTACGTCAGCACAACGAGCGAGTTCTTTATCTTCTCGCATTGAGAGATGCGTTAAGGCTACAACAACCTTCGCGCCCTGGGCATGAATTCGGGAAACCATGTCGCGCGCAACTTCACAGGGATTGAGAAAGTCGACGTCAGGACCAGGTCGAGATGTAATTCTGGTTTCCGGTAGCACGAGTCCGAAGATGCCAATCTTGACACCATCAAATTCACGAATGACGAAGTTTTCGGTTTCGCCAAATGTTTTATTGGTAGTTTTATCAACGACATTGGCTGCCAACCACTTGAATTTCGATTCCCCCATTCTCTCTTTTAGAACCGCTGGACCGAGATCAAATTCATGATTTCCAAAGGTGGCATAGTCGAGACCGGCTGTGTTCCAGGCGTCGATCATCTGCGCGCCTTTGTGAGTGATGGATTCAACTGAGGGAGAGATCGTGTCGCCGGCAAACAGAAACAGAGTGTGTGGCGACTCTTTCTGAATCTCTTTTTTGAGAGTCATGACTCGAGCAAGCCCACCTTTAGTTCCCTGGTCCACCGGTCCAAATTGGTAGACGTCGTTGAGTTGAAGGAGTGTAACTTTGACTGTGCAGTCTTCTGGTTGCTGCGCGCTCAGTGTGATGACGGTTACGAATAGGACCGCGGCAACGCTTAACATCCGTTTTGCGACAACGCTCAAGTTAGTCATTTTGGTCTCCGGTTTTGATGAGGAACGCATTGGATTATTTGAATCTTACTCCTATGACATAAGGAAAGATTAGCAAAGAGTTTCGAGTTGAGTCTGAATAATTGCTCTCACGGAGCGAGGATCAATTAAGAGGGATCTCGGCCATAAACAACTTGCTCCACCGGAGCAAAGCATTTCGGAACTTTAAAATAATGGCCATGTCGAACAGCCAGACAATTTTCTTGACTGGATTTCCGGGGTTCATTGCGAGTCGCCTCGTAGCGAGACTGGCACAAGAGCCTTTCAATTTTCTTCTGCTCGTGCAACCGCAGTTTCTGGAGCGTGCGAGCAGAGAACTGGAAGCGATCTTTGGTAAGGCGAATCGTTCACTTGATGACTTTCGCATTCTTCAAGGTGATATCACCCAGGTCGACCTGGGTTTAGCGAAAGAAGATCTGTCCCTCGCTAGAAATACAACAAATGTGGTTTTTCATCTTGCTGCCTATTACGACCTTGCAGTGCCTCGGGAGCCGGCTTTGCGCGTGAATGTCTTAGGCACGCAGAACGTCAACAACTTCACGCGTTCCGTCATCAATCTTGAACACTACCACTACATCTCAACGTGCTACGTTGCCGGTCAAAGAACGGGTTTGATATTCGAAACTGAGCTTGAGCACGACGCCGGGTTTCGGAATCACTATGAAGAGACAAAGTATCTCGCAGAGATGGAAGTTGAGAAAGTTAAGAGTGAACTGCCAATTACGATTCATCGTCCGGCGGTGGTCTGCGGTGATTCTCGTACTGGTGAAACTGCGAAGTACGATGGCATCTACTACCTGATTCACTATTTGTTGAGATGGCCCAGCGGTCTTTCAATTTTCAACATCGGCAACCACAAGGTAACGCTCAACCTGGTGCCGATAGATTTCGTGGTAGACGCGTTGGCGGTCTTGGCGACAGACAAGCATGCAATCGGTAAGACACTGCAAATTGCCGATTCGTGTCCACTGACGACTCACGAACTGTTCAATCAGATCGCCCGATGTATCGAGGGAAGAGGATCTATCGTGACGATTCCCGCTAGGTTAGTAGAGTTTGGTCTCATGCTGCCGCCATCACCGGCGATCACTCATTTACCGCATTCCGCAGTGCCCTACTTTTTTCTGCAGCAGACGTACGACACGTTTGAATCCACTCAACTACTTGCTAAACACGAGGTGCACTGCCCTTCATTTCCCACGTATGTAAAAGCAATTGTCGAGTTTGCAAAGCGGAACCAATGATTGAGATTGACGATTTGCGCTTTGCATTCTTGCTGAACTTGGTAACAGAGAACAGGTTGGGAAGAGGGCGAGCGGACCACGAGGAGTCAACTAATTAAGAACAATTTAGGAAGGGGGCAGGCGGTCAAAAGAGTCAATTCGGCAAAGAAGAACTGAGGCGCCCCCGCCGGATTCATTAGACACAACCGGATTCTTTGGAAACCGGCGGAGGAGCGCTGGAATGTCATGTGACATCTGGCAATCGACAATCGACAATTCCTGGCTTGACTATTCTATGATTTAGAATTAGTCTAAATCTACAAATGGGAAAGACCGAGACAGACAATACGACAGGGCAGCGATTGACTCCGCAAAGGGAGGCCGTCTTACAGGTGATTCGCGAACGAGAGGATCACCCCACCGCCAGCGATATTTTCGAAGCGGCCAAAAGACGCCTGCCCTCGCTGAGCTATGCCACTGTCTATAACTCACTAAAGTATTTGCGTGAGGCGGGCCTGGTGCGCGAGATCTCTTTTGGCGATTGTGCCAGTCGGTACGACGGTGTAATTGACCGTCACGATCACGCGATCTGCAGTGTCTGCGGCAAACTCGTCGATTTTGATTTGCCTGAGGCTGGAGAACTTATGCGCGCCGCTGCCCGAATGTCCCATTTCAAAGCCGAATCAGTACATTTGACACTGACCGGTATCTGTCCTGATTGTCGCGAGAGTTGAGTACGGTGTTGCACCGTCGGAGTTAGTTAACAGTAATCAAAAACTTGGAGGTTTCATGACAGCAACAGCTATGGCAGTAGATAAGGCAATGGTCGGCCAGCCCGCCCCGGATTTCGATATGGGCTCGACCAAAAATCTCGAGAAGTTGAACGAGAATGTAAAGCTTTCAGACTACAGAGGTCGGTGGCTCGTTCTTTTGTTCTACCCACTCGATTTCACTTTCGTTTGTCCCACCGAATTGACCGCGTTCAGTGACCGTTATGAGGATTTTCAAGGCATTGGAGCTGACGTGATCGGCGTTTCCACGGATTCCGTCTATTCACACCGTGCCTGGATTAAGACGCCACGCGATAAAGGCGGCGTCGCAGATCTGAAGTATCCATTGGCCGCCGATGCGACCAAGACGGTTTCGCGCGATTACGGTGTCTTGATCGAAGATCGCGGTATCGCATTGCGGGGATTGTTTGTGATCGATCCGGAAGGCGTGCTGCGTTACAAAGTTGTTCACGATCTGAACATCGGCCGCTCCGCCGAAGAGACCTTGCGTGTTATTCAGGCGTTGCAGACCGGTGGACTCTGCCAGGCAGAATGGAAGCCAGGACAGAAGACGTTGAATGCTTAATGAAAATGGTGCCGGGTGCTGAATCTGTTTACATCGTGTATCAGCTTCTCATTCGGCACTCATCCTCTTGGGCTGTAGGAGTAAACAAATATGGCAATGAGAATCGGAACCGAGATGCCCAGTCTATCGGGCGCCAGTGAATGGTTTGGTGCTACTCAGGCCCACGCTGAAGCCGAAGCCAAAGGTCACCCGACCCTAGTCCATTTCTGGTCAGTCAGTTGTGGAACCTGCAAAGACAACTTACCGAGAGTTTCAGAATGGCGAGACGAGCGCAAAAAGGATGGTCTGCGGGTTATCGCGATCCACATGCCTCGCTATGAAGCAGATACCAACATTGAGGACGTGCGCGAAGCGGTTTCCACCTACAACATTAGCGAACCCTGCGCCGTCGATAACGAACACAAGTTACGAGAGGCTTTTCAGAACGATCAGGGATACGTTCCTGCTTACTATCTTTTCGATGCGGAAGGAAAGCTGCGCAGCTTTGCAGCTGGAGAACGTGGCTTGGATATGTTGAAGTCCGCCCTGGATCGAGTCTTAGAGAAGTCTCAAGTTGTCGTTTCGTGACTAGCCGAATAGTTGGTTGACAATGAGGATGAGCAGATAGACGCTCACTAATGCTGCGCCTAGTGCGATACCAATCAGCGTTAGAATAATCAGCCCAACAAAGAGCCAATCACTCATCCTTCCTTCGCGTGCTTCTTCGGCAGAGACCGTGGCCCGCTTGCGAAGGAGTTCGACGTTACGTTGATTTGACTTCCACCACGCATCAAAGAGATCGCCAACAAACGGCAGAGCTCCGACCAGGTAGTCAATACCGAGGTTTAAGCCCATTCGAAACAGCGTGATCTTCGGAACTCGGTAACGAACTGCCGAAGCAAGAATGTAGAACGACACGAGCGAAGTCGCAGTATCGCCGAAACCTGGAATCAAACCCGCCAACGCATCAATACCAAAGCGCCAACCAATACCGGGAATCCGAAACAGGTCGTCCATCATCCAGCTCAAGCGTTCGAGGTTTTCTTCAACCTTGATCGAGCGGCCTGAGGAAAGAGGCTTATCGCTTCTAAATTCTTCGGGATTGTATGCGCGCATTGCCAAAGTTAAGTCACCGAATCCTGGTCATCTGTTGCCAGAAAAACTTGCCGACTCGTGCGAAAGCTGTAAACGCATTGCGATCGCCACTTTTTTGTGGGCCGGGTTTCGCCGGCAGCCCGAGTGATGTGGCCAATTCCGGATCGGGTCGTGCGATGTCCTCGTCGCCACGCTTGCTGGCCATCCAGCGATTAAAAGTACGAGCAACGGTTCTGCGAAGTTCAATAGGCGCCTCTGCAATCATTGCTCCACGGAGATCGTCGAGCTCCGCAATCTCGAACAAGTTTGCTTTGTAGTAGTTTCTTAGCGCCGCAAAAAAGGGCTCATCGCCTAACAAACGTCGCAAATCCACGAACATCAGGGCGCCCTTGGCCGTGACAATTGCCTCGTACTGAAATGAGTTTCGATACTCTCGTGCCGGACGATTAGCACTCATATCCTCGCCCCCAAACGTGCGATAAAGGCGATAGACACCCGTTAACTCGTCCTTGAGCACCGCTGTTGCATGTTCGTCACCATGGACCTCTCGGTAGTAGAGCAGCGCTGACCAACCTGCCAGGGCTTCATCAAGCACCGGTTCGCGTGCGGGATCACTTCCCACCGCGGCACCCCACCATTGATGTGCAACGAGATGGGCGACGGTCCATTCAACGCTTTGCTCTACTGCTGTTCGCTGTTCACGGATTATCTCGGGCAGATTGCGCATTGAGGGTGCGTCGAAATCGACATAGAACGCGCTCGCGATAACGTTGAAGGCGGAAAATTCTGTGCTGCCAAGACCTGCTACCAGTGGCGCTTCAACAATCTGAATAGTCTCAAAAGGAAGTGGTCCAAATTGCGAATTGAAGGTGCGGGTGGCGTCGGCGGCGATTCGGAGAGCGCGCTTGCCAACGCGTTCGTGTTCGGCGACGAAGATTGATCTTACGGTTGTGCCGTTCACCTTAGTTTCTTCTGAACGAAGATTCCGTCCGGCCACCAATGCAAAGTCTCTTAACGACGTAGCAGTATGGGTTCCGGTATCTCCTTTGGCAGCGCCAGAACTAAATACAAAGACCCCGGGATCTGTTTCGATGGTTACTTCGTAATCGGCAACGTCATTAAAAATCATGTCGCCGACGCTGGGCTCCAGTTTACGTCTCCACTCCTCACCATCGTGCACCGCTAAGGCTGGATAGAAAGTTCCGAGAAGCATCACTCCGCGACTGCGGAAATTGATATCGCGCGCGCGTCGAATCTCCTTCTCGCCCCTCAACGCGGCGCTCACTTGCTTAACGATGTGCGTGGTCAAACCTGTTTCGTCCGGATCGATCTCTGGAACACTTCCTTTAAAGTCAATTTCGATCTCCGTCGTTGCACCGGCCGGAACCTGCTCTCGCAGATTCACACGCAGCGTCGTCCCCTGATCCTCGAGCGAAAAAGAAATCGGTGTTTCAGTTTCAGGGACACGAACACGTGTTACATCCAGGCGCGGTTCATCAGGCGCGAGTGCAGACGCCGAGCCTGCGATCTGGCTATCAACACGCATGTTGGAATAGAGATGAAAATAGAGGACCGAGACGGGGCGTTCCGACGGATTTGTCCAGAGCACACGTTCCGTGCCGGTGTATGTTAATTCGTCGAAATTGAGTTGAAGTTTGATCTGATAACGGAGGCGTTGAGCTTTTTCCGACTGACTTTTCTCTGATGACTGTGGCGCTTGCGCCTGCTCTTGTCCGAGGGCGTTAGCGCATAGAGCCAGCCCAAGCATTACCAACCAAACATAATTTCTTCTTTCCAAATACATTTGAACCGCTTCTCGGGTAAGTGTGCTTGATCAACTGAGGGAGTCTTTGAGAACTAATCCTACCGCGATATTTCCCGAACCACTACCGAGCGAATCACATCACCGCGGACAATCGAGTCAACCGTGTCCATCCCATTCACGACTGTGCCGAAAACCGTATATCCGCCATCGAGGTGCGGTTGCGGTGAATGGGTGACAAACCACTGCGATCCACCGGTGTCTTTTCCTGATAAAGCCATGCCAACTGTGCCGCGTCCATAACCGTGCTCGTTGATCTCACAGCGAATCTGATGTCCAGGTCCGCCACTGCCATCACCGCGTGGGTCACCTCCCTGAATCACAAAGTTTGGAACCACACGGTGAAAGGTAATTCCTCGAAAATATCCTTGTTTGGCGAGGCTGATGAAATTATCCACCGTCAAAGGAGCTGCTTCAGGAAAAAACTCGATTATGAATGATCCTTTGCTGGTAGCGATCGTCGCCTGGACCTTCTTACCGAAACGACCTATGGCGCGCATGTAATCGCTTCGTGAGTTTCCCGTTTGAACGGTTGCGATGCGGGCCGAGAACTCTCCCGCACGGTTCGCTTTCAACACTGAAACGGCGCGACGACGAACCAGATGATCGCGAGAATTGAGCGCCGATTGAATTGCTTGATTTGCCGCCTCCGTTTTTTGCTTCCCCAGTGCATCGAGAATTGAAAGCGCGGCGTCATTGGAATCTTTCTCGGCCAGGGCATGCGTCAGCGCCGAAATCAAGGCACGACTGTTAGCCTCATCCGGTGGAAGTTCGCCCAGGAGATCTGCAGCAGTGCTTCTAACGACCACATCTTTGTTCGACAAGTGGGCCCGGACTATCTCACCCGTCTCAGGCTGTTTAAATGCTGCGTATGCTCTTAGGAAATCTGACGTTGCCATGGCTGGAATCGCAGTACAGGCTGCGCCGTAAACTGCGTTAACCGGACGTGCTTTCGGTTGGACCACATTCTGCGGACAACTTAATGCGCTCGTTAGAATCCGTAGCGCTTCAGACTTTGAACTTCCTTCCGTGACATTCGCCAGTTCCGCAGCTCCCTGGGCCATCGCGGACCAGACACGCCAATTCGAATCAGGTGTTTGGCCCAAAAGCTTTTGCAGTTCGGACGAATAACTTTGCGGGGCAACGCGAGCTTTCGCGATCTCAACTTCGGGTGCTGTGAATTCCACAGCATTCCTCAATCGATCGAGAAACGGCACGACTGATGTTGAGTTGGTGTTCTGCGCAAGCCGACCTAATGTTGTCGCTATTTCGAGGAGTTCGTTCAGCCGAGCCCCCGTAAACTGATCAGTGAGTAACTGAGCGCCGCGCGCGGTTAACGGTTCGGTGGCCCTGGCATCTTTGATTGATGCGAGTGCGCGGATCGAACTCACACGTACACGGAGATCTTCGTCCTTGAGCGCACGATCGAGTAGTGAATCAAATGCCGATCTCTCTTCCGTTGCAGCTAACACACGCGCTGCGTTTGCTCGAACTACAGCGTCGGGATCAGAAGACAAGAGTTTCTTTAGTTGTTCGTTGCCGTTCTTTGTACGCAAACGCGCAAGAGTGTTGGCCGCATCGGCTCGAACTCTCGGGTCAGAATAGGTAAGAAACTCGGCGACAAGATCACCGGCATTCTCGGGACGCGCTCGCAGGACTGCTGTGAGCCCGAGCAGAATCATTTCCCTATCAGGACTGGATCGTCGGCGGGCTTCAAACTCGAGCCTCTTAAAGATTGCACTTCGGAACTCACGCAGCCGCGTCTCGTCGGTTTGCGGCAAGGCGGCGGTAATCTTTCCCAACGCCTCAACGATCTGGGCGTGCGTTGCAGAGTCATTCTTGGCTAGGGCCGCTGCCAACGCGTCACCGGCACTTGCCGACTCGGTTTCCCCCAGCGCAAATGCTGCCATCGTCCTCACGCTCTCGTCTTTATCGTCCGTAAACAACGATATTAGCGAGGGAACAGCGCGTTCATCGCCAATTCGGCCGGCAGCGAGGGCCGCGCGCTTTCTGACTTCAGGATCGGCGTGCGCGAAAAGACTGCTCAACGCCTCATCCCAGCGTCTTTCGTCTTCTGCCATCAGAATTCGAACCATTATGGCTGGCGGAATCCGGGAAGGCCTTGGTCCTTCCTCACTGACAACGACGGCGGCCGTGGAGACTAGTAGGAAGCCGGCGAGAAGGAGACCAATTGCGTGTCGTGTGGCAGTTGATTTGGTCATCGCGCTTGCAAGACGGAATCGAACTTTTCCTGAGAGATGTAATCCGGCTGATTTTTTGGGGTGACTACTATGTATCGGTGAGGCAGCGTGGCTCTGTCAAGCCTTAACCTTCGGGGCGTGGTCCTATTTTGGGTAATGACATACTTGACTCACCTGTCTTTGCTCCCGAAGGAGCAGGATGTCTACAGCCAAAGGCCACTAAACAATGATTCGCTCCAATGAGGAGCGACATGTCAACTCTGCATTACATTGCACTCTTCAAACCAGGCTCGCCAACAAAGAAAAAGGCGCTTCGGCCCGGCGTGGGGCGAAGCGCCTTGAAGACTCGAAATCTTAAGAAGTAGTTAGCTGGCCATCTTCGAAACGTTGCTGACCTCGGATGACTTGGTCACAGCGTCAGCACTAATTGGTTTCATGCTGGTAGTGTCCAATGGCTGATCTTCTTTTTTATCCTTCTTCGACTTATCGGCGGCTGCGGCAGCAGTGGACATCTGTAACATCTTACAGCTGCCTTCGAAGACCGCGCCCTGTTCGATCACCAGCGATGGTGTCGAGATGTTGCCATTTACTTTCGCGGCGCGACCAAGTTCGAGTCGCTGCGTCGCGATGATGTCGCCATTAATTGTTCCGTGAATCATGGCGATGGCAACTTCAATATTTGCATCGACTTTGCCATTGGCGCCCACGATTAAGGTGCCACTGCTGGAGCTGACGCGACCAGTTACATGGCCATCGACACGCATCATTGCTTTGAAAGTCGCTTCACCGGTTAGTACCGTTCCGCTGCCAACAAATCCGCTGAGGGTGCCCTCCTTAATATCGCGCGCCAGCGATTCGCTCTCAGTCATCGCGCGTGAGCTCGAAGCTAGTGTTTCACTAGCCGCAGGCTTAGCTTCCGGGACTGGATTCTGATACGAGGAATACGTCTTGGGAGTAGTGTACGTTTCCTGCCGGTCGGGCGTACTGTCGTTTTCTTCCTGATCTTTAGGGTTCTTTCCTATCCTCAGCATGTGTAACCTCCGTTATTTTGGGGGCGCGGTGAGTTCAGTCACATGAACCGACGCTCGGTAGAAGCAACGAAACGACCCGCTTGCCTTTTGTTTTGGATTGTGGACTAGCTTGATGGCTAGCTTCGACTGGTAGCCGCCAAGGGCGGGGAATTCATAATAGACAAACCCGGCTGTTGGTGTCTACCCCCGCAATAGAATTGTAATGCCGTATCTGTTTTGCGCGTCGCGACGGTCAAATTGCGGCACGTTCTTCAGCGATCATGCTGCAAATACCCTCAAAGATCGCGCCGTTCTTGATCTCGATTGAGCGCGTCCAGATGTTTCCGTAAATCTTTGCGTTTGGCCCGATTTCGACTCTCTCATAAGCCACAATATCGCCGTTGACCATTCCATTGACTACTGCTACGCCCACTTCGACGTTTGCGTCCACGCGGGCCGTTTCATCGACGATCATCGTACCGGACGTTGAGTAGACCGACCCTCCGATGCGGCCTACCACTCGAATCATGTCGCGAAAGCTGATTTCGCCCATCACTTCGGGTTCCGACACAAATGCGCCGCCGGATCGCTGTCGCACATTCATTCCACTCGTCGATCCGAGTTGTCCCGTGATAATTCCGTCCACCTGAATTGCGCCTTTGAAGTGGACCTCACCGACAATTGGCGGCACTCGGCTTTGCGCGTTACGGAGATCTCGCGGAGATTGTGACCGAACCGGCACGGCCGCAGCAGCACGCTGTGGATGTTGGGAAGTCACGGGAGTGGCTTTGCGAGAGACGCTCGTCTCGTTGGGTTTTCTATTGACTTCAAGCATTGGGGGCAGACGCTCCGTCAAACTATTTGAAAACACAGACAATTTAAATTGCTGGTATTTCTCGGTTGTGGGAGAAAGACTGAGCTTACTTGGAGTGGATCTGTAGCGAAGAACCGGGAAGTTAAGACAGCCTTAGTGTCGCGCAAGGTAACACAATTCCAGACTTTGGAACAAGATAGTTGGCCTTCAGACGGGGCCGCCACTCCGAGTCCTCCCGGGTCCCGTCTTGAGTTTCGTGCGCGGAACACGGGCGGGCGGCCAGAGCGCGCCACCCAGCGAAATTAAGACATTAAAGGCCTTAGCGACTTTGCTGTCTCGGTGTTCTCGTTATTTAACGCGTATTGAGCCATCCACGCGGGAAAATCGCTGATTCCCTATTTTGATACTTCGATGCTAGTGGCCAGAACGTCGCTCATCGCGCAAATGCCGGCCCTCTTTGGTTTTGAAGGGAGCTTGATTCCGTTCAGGTCGACCGACGAGTTTCCCGCCAGGACCACGGTCCCCAGCTTGGTCCAACCTTTACCAAAATCGAGGTAGACGGGAACCAGCATCACAAACTTGTCTGAGACGCCCGATTGCGTGACCTTGGCAGTTAGTGAACCGTCGTTTGCGATCTGATATTCAAATTTGTAGGCAGGCACGTCCGTTCCGTAGACCCATTCGTCAAAGAACCAATTCATACGACCGTTCTTGTCGATGTCCATCTCCTTAGTCATGTGCTTCTCGACAATCTTCTGAAAGTCTGCGGTCGAAACATCCTGATTGAAGTTTGTCTGGATAAAGTCCTTCATCATGGTTTGGAAGCGCGCGTCGCCGCCTTGTCTGGCGTCGTACATCATCATGCGGATCATGTGCAGTATGTAGGCGCCCTTCGGATAAGCCAATGACTGAAACACGGCACCGGTCTTGGCGCTGTTCAGTCTGTATCCCTGCGTCACCGGACCCACTGTGTAGGGCCGTCGATCCCGTGTCATTGGACTGGGTTCAATGATTCGTTTGCGGAGGTCTTCCCAAAACTCGAGAAACTTATCGTTACCTCTAGTGGCCTGGACATAAAGCGAGGCAGAGAATTCAGCAAACCCTTCGCTCATCCACTGGTCGCGATAGCTGTCCCATCCAACCATGTGACCCCACCATTGATGCGCTACTTCGTGTGGTGCGACGTACTTCCAAAACGTGTCGGTGCCTCCACGAATTCCCATCAATTGAACGCGTTGAGTGGAATCCATGTAAGCCGTGTAGGGCATGAAGATTAGAGTGGGCCATGCCTGACCAAAATTCCCAGCAGGTTGTTGGCTCATCGCAACTCTCGTGTAAGCGAGTTTTCCAAAAAACGAATTGAAGATGCGAGTTGAATTCTGCGTGTCACCTAGAATCATGTCCGCCATCTTGGTGGTCGAGATCGATCCTAGTGTCGTGGTGTTATTCACATCATCTCCCGCACTTTCCATCGCCAATTGAATTGCGCGAAGTTCATCGGGAACCTGTTCGTTCGCATAGAACTCAATGTTGTATCCGGATTGCTTGTCTGCAATCTCCTTTTTCTTGAACCTGCCGTAATTAAACCCGGCCACCGCGAGCTCAACTGTTCCGCTGGTCCAGCGAGTGATGGCAACGTCACCCTCCTTTACATCTGGTCCAGTTGGCGCGCCCGACCCTACAAAGACAAAGGCTTTGGGGTAGCGAAATGTCATGTCAAAAATGGCGCGGTCACCGAACTGAGTGCCCGCATTGTTGGGGTACCAGGTTGATCGCGGAAGCAGAATGTAGTTGCCGCCACCTGAATCTCTAAGTGCATCAACTCCGTCGTAATGGACCTTGATTTTGTAGGTCTTGCCTTGCTCCATTGCTACTGGAAGGATGACTCCAAAATCTGAGTCTTCAGTCTTGTTCTCTTGAATGAAGTGCAAATCCTTTCCCTGTTCATCTTCAACGCGACTGACACGCAAGGTTCGATAAAGACTTAGCGGTACGACTGTTCTGCCGGGCGCCAGCGCGCGAAACGTGATCGTGTCAGTAGCCGCTATTCGCGTTCCTTTTATCGAGCCGTCGATCAGGTGATGAGTGATATCGATTAACCGGTGGTCCTCTGAACTCGACGCAGTCCCCTTCTGATACTCTTCAATCCGATGAAAGGCGGTCCAAAATCCACCGTCAGTGTCGCCATAACTGAAGAGAGTCACTTCTTCCGGAGAGACATTAGGAATACCAAGCGGGTCATACACATAGACCAGTTTGCTGAACCGTTTGCCTTCGATAAATGCATTGAAGAAACCGGGTTGGTTTTTGGCGTAAACGTCGGACAGAGTTCGCAGTTCGAGGTTGTCGCGCAAACGCTTGCGCATCAACTCCTGATTGTCTCGGAAAAGGCCCCGGGCCTTGCTTGATTGTGGGCCACCTTCTCCCATTTTTGCGTTTGGTGAGCTACTGACCTCGGCGAAGGTGTCGTCAGTAAAACGAATGACGAGCGAAGAAAATTGTTCCGTGATCGAGGGCTCTCCGGTGAAAATCTTGAGGCTGTTCTTCTCGTAATCAGTTGGAGGAACCATAGTCATTTCGCCGTCACCGATGAAGACTGCACCGGTTACGCGTCCTTCCACAGGAGACAGAAAATAGATTTCACCGCTTCGCAGTGTGAACTTGGCGCCTTCGCGGTTGAGAACCAGGCCGCTAACTGAGGCATAGGTTCTAGCGAAGTCCGCTTCCGCACGCGCTTGCTGTCGTAACAACTGGTAAACGGGATCAGAATTCGGCTTCAGTGTGCCCGTTACTTCAACCCGCGCCTCAATAGCCAACACTTCCAATCGAAAGTCCGTGGTGGTTACCGCGCCTTCAGAAACTTTGATCGCATCTTTGGTGGCGTCTGAAAATCCGTTCGCGGACACCGTGATGGAATACCCACCCGCGGGCAACCCCTCAATCTTGTACCGTCCGCTTGAATCTGTAGTGGCGGTGAATGTCTGACCATTCAGCGATGCTGTGACGATAACGGTTGCTCCAACAACGGGAGTCCCTTTTACGTCCGTGACAGTGCCAACAACCTGACTACCAGCGCTTAGAACATGGACCATTGGCAGTGCGATTAGCAGAAGGAACAGAAGGAGAGCAGGAAAGAACCGATTTACAAGGCCCATGGGATTTACCTCCGGTGGATTTTGTGATGCGGGAGAAATGAAAGGAAATTTACCGCGCGGTCATTATTCGAGTCCGGTTCAGGTGAGTCAAGCTTTCACTACGCCGGTGCGTCCTGCGTTGTCAACCGTAAACCAGCCGTGGCAAAGTAGCTTCGAGGTTGAAATCTTGACTGAGAGTCAAATCAAGACACGTTTGCTTCGCCGCATGGGCGAGGCAATCAAAGACTTCCGCATGATTGAGGACGGCGATCGCATCATGGTCTGCCTTTCCGGCGGCAAGGACAGTTACACGCTGCTCGACCTCCTGCTCGATATTCGCGAACGTGCGCCAGTTGATTTCGAGTTGTTGGCAGTGAACCTGGACCAGAAACAGCCGGGCTTTCCTGCGCATGTTCTTCCCGAATACCTGGGCTCTCGGGGAATTCCGTTTCGAATCGTTGAAAGGGATACCTATTCCATCGTCAAACGTTTAGTTCCGGAAGGCAAAACCTACTGCGCGGTTTGCTCGCGACTGCGACGAGGCATCCTTTACAACATTGCTGTAGAAGAAGGCTGCACGAAGATTGCCCTGGGCCATCACGCGGACGACATCATCACGACTTTCATGCTCAATCTGCTTTATGTGGGTACGTTGAAAGCGATGCCGCCGATTCTGCGGTCCAACGATGGGCGCAACACCGTGATCAGACCACTGGCCTATTGTCGTGAAGCGGACATCACCAAGTTCGCAAAGTTGCAAAACTTTCCGATCATTCCTTGTGATTTATGCGGCTCGCAGTCAAATCTGAAACGCGTGCGAGTGGGCAGGCTGATCTCCGATTTAGAAAACGAGATTCCGCATGTGCGTTCTTCAATGTTGCGCGCAATCGGCAACGTTGTGCCTTCGCATCTACTCGATCGGGAGCTATTTGACTTTAGTAAGTTGACGGCCGGAACTGGAGACATCGAGGCAGAATTGGATCTGGCTGTTGGTCACACGGATACGGAACTGACGCCAACACTCGTCTACCTTGGTTGAAGGGCATGGCCATCAGCAAAAAGGACCAACCGCTCGACTTCACTAAATTTCCACCTGGGACAGTAACTGAGTACACCACGCAGGTTTGTCTCGCCTGCATCTTTGACATCTTCACTACACAACTCGGACTCGCACCTCGCACTGCCTATTCTGAAATCAAGAAATACTCTCCGACGGTTGAAGAATTAACCGCGCCGAAAGCTGTGCGTCCTTTCTTTGATAGTGACGAGCAGAACCCGCACTGTCCTTACTGCGATGCAGCAAAGCGTTGGCACGCGCGGCTCGACACGTTTGGTATTGAAGGCACTAAGTCAGCCGACAAGGCTCGCCGCGAGTTGGTCAAGTCGTTGCCAAAGAAGGACGAACAATTTCGATTGTTGGAGATGAAATCCGATCGCCGCAAAGTCTTCTTTGCCTGGTTGGACACGCTGGGACTGAAGTTGGACCAGCAGGAAGAGGTTTGGTTGCAGGGTGCGGCGCGTGCTTACCTTGAACGAATCGAACCAGCGACCGAATGGGATGAAGTCTTTGAAGCTGTACGAGCAGTGCGTCGTTCCAATCGGCTCCAAAAGGGTTGGGAACGTGATGGTTCGAGACTTTTCCTGGCTCCTGAACTGTGGAGCGAAGTCCTGGTCGTCCAGTATCTCCTCAGTCGTTCACACGCACATGGCGGCATCACATTTGAGGGGCGGCTGACTTTGACTGAGCTGATTCGACGATTGCGGCACTCGGGTTATTTACGAGCACGGTCGATTGTTGAAGGCGATCAGTTTGAGATTTTGGAAGGCGTGATTGATACCCTGGCCGGAGGAACTGGATCGGTAAAGGTTTACTACGTTGTCGATCGCCGGAATTTTTTGGAGAAGGTGAAGTCGGTTTACGCGCGATACGCTTCGTAAAAGATCGGGACGCGACGCAACATCTCCCTGCCGCATCCCAGCCTTAAAAGGCTGGGCGAAGTTCGCGCAGTCGCTACGCGACCATCATCAGACTTCCTGACACGGTGATTTTCAATAGTCTGGCGATTGATGCCATTCCACATCGGCGATTGGCAATCAACAATCGGCAATCCTTCATGGCTTCGGCGCGGGTTTGTACTTATCGATCAGCGCCTGCATCCCATC
>DATBMP010000062.1:0-9302 GCA_036554845.1 Pyrinomonadaceae bacterium | reverse complement strand
GACCGGCGATGGGTTCTACGTGTTGCTGAGATCCCTGTTGAATCTAAAGCGAGTTAACGACGCGCGTCAGTTGGCGTCGGAGTTTGCCGAGCCCAGGGACGTTGCGCCCGAACAGTTCGCGCGGTTTGCGATGCTACTGGCAAAAGGCGGGCTGACCGGTGAAGCAATTCAGCTTTTGGAATCACGACTTCAACAAACACCGCAGTCGTTTCCTCTTCGCTACAGTCTGGGTGTGATAAACGCCGCGCTCAAGCGTTATCCGAAGGCTGAGGAACATCTATCGGAAGCATTAAAAGCGCGACCGGATGAAGTCACAACGTTGCGAGCACTCGCAAACGTAGCGCGCGCAACCGGCAAGTACGAGAAATCGTTGGCCCACCTGGTCCATGCACGTCGCGTTTCTCCTGACGACCCTGGGGTGCTTTATGACTTTGGAGTGACCGCGTTGCAGATGGATCTGCTACTGGATGCGCTACCCGTATTTGAGAAGTTGCAGAGCGCCTATCCACAGCAGCCAACCTATTTGTATGCGCTGGCGGCGACGCGTTGGCGAAAGGGCGAGATTGTTGAGACAGCGCGTTTGATGAAGAACTACGTCACGATGCAACCGAAAGACCCAGCAGGGTTCTATCTTTTGGGAGCAGCATTACTGAGACAGGATCTGATAGCTGATGCTCGTGCGGCGCTGCAAACCAGTCAAAATCTTAAGTCTGATCCAAACACTGAATACTTGTTGGGAGTTACTTACGAAAAGGAAGGGAATCGTGACACGGCGATTGAAACTTTCAAGAGAGTCGTCAGTGCGCGTCCCGATCATGCGGCAGCCCATGCAGGACTCGGAGCGGCTTATCGTGAAGCCGGCAACTACCCCGAAGCGCGGATAGCGTTGGAACGCGCGGTGGAGTTGGACGCTAATGATCTGCGCGCGAACTATCAGCTTGGCCTGGTCTATTCGAAGCTGGGCCAGAAGGAAGCGGCAAAGAAGATGTTCGCGCGGGCGGATGCCTTGAGAAGTGAACAGCGCAATCAGGAGAGTGTGATACTGAAGTTGATCGATCCGCAGTAGAGGCATTGCCGATTGATGATTGCCGATTGCCGATCCATGAATTGCCGCTTGCCAATTACCGTGAATTGCCAAATGCCAATTGATGATTGCCTCGCGCCAATTGCGATTGATAATTGATTTTCAATCGCCAATCGGCAATCGACAATCGACAATGATTCATGTCCCAAGACTCCTCAGCTACGCACCGACGTGCCCAATTGATCCTGCAGGAACTGTTGCGGGCCGGAAAGGTGTCTGTGGCGACGCTGGCGAAACGGCTAAAGGTTTCATCCGCGACAATCCGGCGTGATCTAACCGAATTGGAGCAACGCGGACTGCTCAAACGAAGTCACGGTGGCGCGGTTCCGATTCAGCCGATGCTGTATGAACCGTTTCGCCACGTCTCCTACTTTCATGAGCAGGAACGCGAACGCAGCGCAGAGAAACGTCGCATCGGACTGGTCGCCGCCGAGTTGATAAGTGATGGTGACATCCTGGCGATTGGCGCTGGCACAACCGCCACGCAAGTCGCCCGCAGTGTCTGCTTGCATAAGGGAATTACGGTTCTCACAAATGCCGTGAATGTAGCGATGGAGTTGAGTCATCGCGACGATTTGAAAGTGATCGTTACCGGCGGGTTCTTGAGTGGAGATTGGTTTGCTCTCGTTGGACCAGCATCAATTGAAAGCGTGCGTGAGATCTTCGTAGACAAGGTTTTCATCGGCGTCGACGGAATCCACCACGAGCATGGTTTGACAACGAACTATCCTGACCAGGCCACAATCCATCGCGCCATGATGCGGCAGGCTCGGCAAAAGATAGTCGTCGCGGACCACCGAAAAATCGGAGCCATCGGCACTGCGTTAATCTGTCCGGTAGAGGAGATCGACATACTGATCACCGACCAAGGCGCTACGGATGAAGCCATCGCTCGTTTTCTCGAGATGGGGATTGAGGTGAGGCGCGCTTAATCCAAAGCGATAGCGGGCCATCCATCGCTGTCCCAAATGATTGCCGCAATTCTCAAGGTAGAGATGCCACGCCACTCGGTGTCATAAGCGTGATAGACCAACGTCTCGCCATTCTTGTCTTTTAAGACCGCGCAGTGCCCTGGACCAACCCATCGACCTTTGCCTGAAAGCACGAGAGTTCCTCCGCCTTCCAACATTGGCTTTCCACTTCGATCGACATACGGTCCAACCAGGCGTTGCGCGCGACCGACGCGAATGTTGTAGGTGCTCTCTCTTCCACGACAGCAGAAATCAAACGAAACGAAAAGATAGTAGTAACCGTTCTTGCGAATGATGGTCGGGGCTTCAATTGCGCCCTGTTCTGAGCTGGGCCGGCTGGCTAGTGAATAAAGTGTCTGGTCCGTGTCTGAGAGCTTTCCGGTTGCGAGGTCGAGCTTGCGCATCTTTATGCCGCTCCAAAAACTTCCGAATGACAACCAGGGTTGATTCTGTTCATCCAGGACCACGTTGGGATCGATAGCATTCCAATCATCTGTTTTGTTGGAACTGATCACTTTGCCCTGGTCCATCCATCGGTATTTTTCACTCGCAGGATCCAGCGTTTGATTCGTTGCCAAACCGATGCTTGAGCGATTACTGCCAAATGTCGAGACTGAATAGTAGAGATGATACTTCCCGTTGAAGTAAGAGATGTCAGGTGCCCACAGACCTCTCACACCTGCGACATCCTTGACCGCCCATTCAGGCAGATGGGCAAACACATCGCCGCACAGTCGCCACTCAATCAGATCCTTTGAACAACGGATGGCTATCCCGGCTCTGGTAGAGAAGAGATAGTAGGTGTCACCTTCGCGAATGATGGCCGGATCGTGGACCTGGCGAGTATCCCCGCGAGGCTCGATTGCTCTCCTCTGCACTTGATGCGGTGCTGCTGACAGCGTCGCAATCCCCAGCAGGATAAACACAGAGGACTTAACCAATCTTTTTGGGCCGTTTTCTGAGATAAATCTTGACTTGATGCTCATTTGTAGTGTAAATGAACAAACTCCCAATCGAATTGGAGAGCTTTACACAAGATTTAGCTATTCTAACCCCAATTTAGATTGGGTATAGCAATCATTGCAATCTTGGTGCATGATGGCGACACCCCCAGCATTTGTAAATATTCTAACGATTTGCCGTCTCCCGTTTTAACCAGAAGCCCCTGTGCGGATTCCTAGGGGTGGCTCCTTCCTTCAACACATGCTCAAACGCGTCCGCGGATTGAGCGACAGGTTTTTTCGACAGTCTCAATGTTTCTTGAGTGTCTCTAATTCTCCGGAGGTGTTATGAGAACCCGTAATCTAACGTTAGTCGGAATTCTCGCACTGATGCTTGTATACGTTTCGCCCGGCTTGGCCCAGAGCGATCGCGGCGGAATAACCGGCCGGGTCACGGACCAGGCAGGTGCGGTGATTCCAGATGCCAAAGTAACTGCAACCAACATCGAAACCAATGAGGTTCGTGAGGTTGCCACAAATA
Source organism: Pyrinomonadaceae bacterium (assembly GCA_036554845.1). Classification (GTDB taxonomy): domain Bacteria; phylum Acidobacteriota; class Blastocatellia; order Pyrinomonadales; family Pyrinomonadaceae; genus PSRF01. Next base: position 5,765 of record DATBMP010000062.1, on the reverse strand, counting down.
GCGAAGGCAACTACACCATTCCACAATTACCGGCGGCGACATACACGGTGAAAGTGGAAGTAGCGGGTTTCAAAACTGCCTCGGTCGAAGACATAAAGATTGCGGTACAAATAACCCGCACTCTCGACATTACTTTAGAAGTTGGTGAGATCGGAACAACGGTAACTATCTCCAGCGAAGATGTGTCAGTGCTGCAAACCGAAACGCCAGTACAGCAACTGAACGTTAGCGAAAGACAGGTCCGCGAACTGCCGTTATTAGTGGCAGCGGAAAGCGGCGGTCGATCGCCACTCTCATTCATTTTTCTTGACAGCAGTGTCGTTTCAAATGATCGAGGAACCGGCGCGACTTCGGGCAGCACCGGTACGAACGCAACCAACTTCCGCATCAATGGTGGTCAGGGATTGGGCGCCGACATCTTGATCGATGGAGCGCAAACACGACGCGGTGAGAACGGAACGTTCTTCTCGGAAGTTGCTCCTGGTCCAAACGCGTTTCAGGAGTTCACTGTTTCCACCAGCGGTTACTCGGCAGAGTTTGGTAATTCGTCAGGCGGGGTGGTGAACTTCACCATCAAGACCGGCAGCAACGATTTTCACGGCGAGGCCTATCTTTTCCATATTAATGATGCGCTCAACGCCAACATCGATAGGAATAGGATTCTTGGTCTCGACAAGCCGCTCGATCGTCAATTCGATTACGGATTCAGCATCGGCGGCCCGATCTACCTGCCACGTTTTGGCGAAGGTGGTCCATCCGTTTTCAGTGGCAAGAACAAGACCTTCTTCTTTTTCAACTATGGTGGGTATCAGACATCACAGTCAGAGAACGTTCAGTTAACAGTACCCACAATACGGATGCGCAATGGAGATTTTGGCGAGCTCTTGACCGATCCTTACGTGCTGCAGTTTTTTGGAGGACCGGTTCAGATCTTTGATCCATCAATGGTACCCGGTTCTCGCACAGCGATTCCAGGCAATCGACTCGATCTTTACAACGGCGGCGCGTTGATCTCTCCAATCGGTCGTAACTTCGTCAATCTCTTTCCAGTGCCGAACGCAACCGGACCGAACGGTTCCACTGTCTTTCGCAACTTCCGCGCTTCAACAAATTCGACTGCGGAAACGGATTACTACGTAACGAAGATCACGCACAATGTGACGGACCGGCAGTCCCTGAACTTCAGTTACACCTTTCGCAAGTTGCCAAGTATTAAAGGTGGCTTTCCACGTTTTCCGGAACCATGGGTCGGACAAGGTGTTTGGAACCAGATCTTTAAGTCGTACTACGCCCGACTCAATCACGACTGGACCTTGACCCCGTCGTTGATCAATCACTTCAACGCGGGCTTTTCCCGTTCCGATGTTCAGAACCGAAACTTCACCCGTGGTATTCCCGCGAGTTCACTCGGGCTGCGGCCCGATGCCACCCAGAACTTTGGATTACCGCTAATCGGCTTTCCCGGTTACGGGGATCCGGTGACATCCACGGATCCACGTGCGTATCAACCCGGTGGATCGACCTTCTTTGACAATCGTGTCGGTGACAATTCGGTACACCTGAGTGATTCGGCCACCTGGATCAAGGACAGGCACACCTTGAAGTTCGGCGGTGAAGTACGCATTCAGCAGTTGAACAACGCTGCCCATTTCGACATCGGCGGCAACTTCAACTTCCGCGGCAACCAAACCGGTAACACGAACGATTTCACGCAAGGTTGGCCCATCGCGAGTTTGCTAACGGGAAGGCCAGAGTTTTCGTTTAATAGTAATCAGACGATCGATCCGGCACTTCGCTTCTTCTCCTACGCTTTCTTTGTCCAGGACGACTACAAGGTAACTCCTCGTCTGACCGTCAATCTCGGCATTCGGTACGACTTTGGTCGTCCTCGTGAAGAGGCGCGCGGCTTCCTGCGTGGATTTGATCCAGACGTACCAAACCCGGCAGCGGGCGGACGTTTGGGAGCTGTTGTCGGTGCGATTGGTCAGAGTGGTTTGCAGGCGGAAAACTTCGGACTAGTGAATCCGGATAGGACCAACTTTGGACCACGTATCGGCTTCGCTTACTCGGTCAACGACAAGACCGTGGTTCGTGGTGGTTATGGCATCTATTATGCGCCGGTCGTCTACAACGATTTTGGTAACACCGGCGTGCTGGGCTACAGCCCTGGTGCGGTCAACATCAATGGTGGCCTCGACGCCTTCATCACGTTGGATAACTATCCATCGGTGCCGCAGGCGAATCCTGACGATCAAGCCGTTGGGCAGTTGGATCGCAACGACCTGGATTTCTTTGACAAGAATTTCAAGACGGGTCGAACGGTCCAATACAGTCTGGATCTGCAACGACAACTTCCATGGAATCTGGCAGTCCAGGTCAGTTACATCGGAAGCAAGGGCACGCGGCTTCGTTCGAACTTTGATCCGATCAATAAGATTCCGCTCGATGCACTCAAACTGGGTCTGCCGCTCTTATCAAAACAACTATCGGCAGTGACCCCGCTGGAACGCTCGTATGCGGCAAGTCTCGGCATCAACCTGGCGCCAACTCCAGCAGCTGTGTATCCCGGATTTGCGACGCAAGGCGGCGCGTTTGCCGGCACGGTCGCCCAATCGCTGCGCGCGTTTCCGCAGTACGGGATCATCAACAATCGCTTAGAAAGTCAGGGACAAAGTTTCTACAACGCCGGGAAAGTTGATCTCACGCGACGATTCGCACAAGGAATACAAGCCGGGTTCTCTTACACCTTCGCAAAACTGATTACAGATGCGGGCGAAGACATCTTCGGCGATTCGCCGCTCAACGGTGTCATTCAGAACCCGTTTGATCGCCAGGCGCTGCGTTCAGTCTCGCCAAGCGTCCCGCCCCACTCTCTAGTTTTCAACTACATTTACGAACTGCCGTTTGGTAAGGGAAGACGATGGCTAAATCAAGGTGGGTTCGTAGATCGTTTGGTGGGTGGATTCCAGATAACTGGGATTCATCGCTATCGCAGTGGTCCAGCGCTGACGCCATTCATTGCTGGTGGCCAGCGAGATTTCCTCCAACTCGCGGGCTATCTGGGGAACTTGCGACCCAACATTACGGGGCAGCCTTTCTACACAGACGTCCCCGCAGGTGGGGTGGACTATCGCTACCTCAACCCGGCGGCCTTTTCACGTCCTTTGGATTTTCGGGCGGCGCCGGCATTTACGTTAGATGGCACGACGGTGAATCCTGCCTACGCCTCTTACTATGCTGATCCGAATCGGTTCTTTGGTAACGCGGCTCCAACCTACGGTGGCCTTCGTGCACAACCCTTCTACACGGAAGATTTCAGCATTATGAAGAAGACGAAAGTCACCGAGACCACCTTCTTTGAGATTCGGGTGGAGTTCTTCAATCTCCTCAATCGAGGGCGCTTCGGACTCCCGAACGTAAATGTCGACGACGTCAACTTCGGTATCTCGGCACGCAACGGCGACATCTTCCAGCCCCGTCGCGTCCAAGTCGGTGGGCGGTTCGTGTTCTAATAAACGACCGCGAAGGAACGGGGGAGCAGGGCGGTGCGTACTCTGCGCCCCCGTTCTTTCTAATTTGAATCTCCCATTACCATTAACCTGCATACCACCTCGCTCGGCAATGTTCATCGCGCGCATTATCGGATCGTTTCAGGTGGGCCTCTTACTGGCCCTACTCTTCACTACCTGTTTGTATGATCCTAAAGTTTGCCGCGCGCAGAATGTTGCTCGGACCTCAACGACTGTCGCGACTCGATCTCAACAAGCAAAACAGTTCTCTGACCAGGGTCTGGCCGCATTCGATCGTGGCGACACGGCGGCTGCGCGTGAGTTCTTTCAGAAAGCACTCAGCCTTAATCCTAAAGAGGTAACTGCCCATACCTACCTCGGAATCATTGCCGACAGTGCTGGTGATCTGAAAGAAGCGGAGCGCCACTTTCTCGCCGCGGTTAAGGCTGATCCAAATCTTGCCTCGGCGCGAAACAACTACGGCGCGATCCTGATGCGGACCGGAAGAAACGCGCTCGCTGCAGCTGAGTTCGAGGCTTCACTAAAGCTCGACCGCGACCAGCCAAATGCACTGATCAATCTCGCGCAGATCCGTTTCGCGGGCGGCTCACCTGCTGACATGCGTGCGTCGCACGAACTCTTCAAACGTGCATATGCGATAAAACCCGACGCCGATATAGCCCGTGCAATGATCGTGATCTCCTTGCGGTTGCAGAACCGCACAGATGCTGCGGCATATCATCGAGACTATGCTCGTTTGGTCCTTGCGCCAGGAACGCCCGTTAGTTCGGCGGCGTCACGTGCAGAGCTTGGCGCGGCGTTTCTCGAAGCGTCTTTGTTGAAAGAAGCAGAGACGGAATTGAGTGCAGCCGTTAATGCCGAGCCTGCAAATCAGGAGTGGATCATCCGTTTGGCACGAGTGTACGTGGCGGCAAAGAATCTGCCCGCCGCAGGACGCACGCTTGAATCTGCCGTGGCGAGAGGAATCGAATCGGGAGCGATCTACGCTTTGTTGGCGGAGGTCTACGAACAGACTGGTCACCCTGAGAACGCGATCCCTGCGATGCGACTGGCAATTCAAAGTGATCCGAAATCAGAGAAGTATCGTTTCGACTACGCCATTCTCCTGACCAACTCAAATGCACCGGCCGCCGCCGTGATTCGACTTGAAGAGGCCCTGCCGTTGTTTCCCACGTCAAAGCGACTTTGGTTCGCTTTGGCGTTTGCAAACTTCAAGCTGGATAAGGATCAGGAGTCGGAACGTGCATTGCGACGGGCGATCGAATTGGATCCAAAGTTCGCCCCGGCGCTTGCCTACCTCGGTTTGATTCGCTCGAAGTATTACGACTACGTCGCGGCGATCTCGCTTTACGAAAGAGCGTTAAGTGCGGATCCGAAATTGGCCGTGGTCCATCACCTGATCGCTGAATCGATGCTGAAGCAGTCGGAACCTGATTTAAAGCGAGTCGAAACCCATCTCAGAAAAGCTGCAGCGTTAGATCCATCTTTTGCGGCCGCCCGACTGTCGCTCGGAAAGCTGTTCATGCGCAATCAACAATGGGCCAACGCGGTGGCGGAATTGGAACAAGTGATCAAGCTTGATCCCAATATGGTCGAGGCCTACTACCAGCTTGGCCGGGCCTACGGACGACTCAAGCGCACGGCAGACGCTGAGTCGGTGATGGCAACCTACAAACGAATGAATCAGACTCAGAAGGAGAAGGAAGAGAAGGATATCCGAGAGGTGGTTAAGAGACTCAGCAACGTCCGTTTTTGATTTGTTTTCCGGTTTCCAAACCTAAATAAGAGGTGAAGGAAGGCTTTGCACAAAAAGTCAGCAACAAGTTGGCGCTGCCGCAAAGGAATCGTTCGCATTCTAATTACAGGACTGTTCTTTGTTGCGTTCGCCGTCACGAGCTCCGGCCAGCAACCGGCACAAACGGCCCAGCCGGCGATTCAGGAGTGGGTTGATGATTTTGATGGCAATCAGCTCGACACTGAGAAGTGGGAACCCTACACGTTCGAAGGTGGTGGCGGCGGCAAGATCGAAGTCAAGGACAAGCAGTTGAAGTTGCGAGGTGCGGGCGGCTCACGTTCCGGAGTTCGCAGTAAACAGTCGTTTCACGGTGAACGGTTCTATGTCGAAGCGACTCTGGTGAAAGTTGGCCCACGAACGCCGCAACAAGGCGAGGAAGCATTTCCTCCCGGGTTCGCGATCGTAACGGTGCTCTTCGATGGCAATCCCACTAATCGTAT
>DATBMP010000021.1:0-8486 GCA_036554845.1 Pyrinomonadaceae bacterium | reverse complement strand
AAAACTGTTAACGTCGCGAGGAGAGACCACGCGGGTGTAATTTGCCAGGAATGAATTGGTCTTATTGAGACTTGATTGCCTCTGCGAAGCCGATCCGATTGCGCGCACCAGCGTACTCGCAGTCACTAACTTTTCTCGTTGATACGAGTAACGGAAATTGAGTCGATCGACATCATTTGGACTCACATCGACGCGTTCGGTTGTCAGGAAATCATTTAACGGCGCGTCAGAGAAACCGCGTCGGATTGACCTCGTTGCCAGATCTCGTTCGCCAACCAGCACCACACCGTCCTGATCGCGATATTCAAACGACCCAAAGAACCAGGCCCGATCTTTTTTTATTGGCCCACCTATCGCAAAGGCGTACTGCTGCCGATCGAAAGGCGGTGATTGGCCCAGCGTACGATCGAAGGTTGCGGGTAAGCCCTGTAACTTGCGATGACGAAAATAGAAAGAGCCCGAACCATGAATCTCGTTTGTGCCGGATTTGGTGACTACGTTGATCACTGAAGAACCAGACCGTCCCAGTTGCGACGAAAAACGGTTGGTGGCGATCTGAAACTCCTGCACGGCTTCCTGCGAAATATTTTGGACCGCCCCGCCAACAACATCGTCGTTGTTGTCGGCTCCATCGATCATCACGTTGCCGCCTCGGCCGAGCTGTCCTGCCGACGAAATGATCACAGTGTTGGTCTTGGTGGGATCGAAGTTTGGCGCCGGTGCATTTCCCGGAATCAGGAATGCGAGTTCAAGGAAATTGCGTCCGTTAAGAGGTAGACTTTCAACCTGCCGGGAATCGATAACACCATTGACCACAGACGCACCGTTATCGATCAGATCTTGAGCACTATTGAGAATCACTGTGGCCGATTCGCTAACGCCGATCTCGAGTGGGACGTTCAGCGTCACGGTTTGGCCCACATTGACCTCGATCGGATCACTCGAGACTTTGGATGTGAAACCCTTGGCCTCGATTCGCAGTTCGTATGCGCCGGGCGCGAGATTTGAGATCACATAGCGGCCTTCGTCGTTGCTGGTTGTCTCACGACGCACACCCGTCGCCGTTTGCGTTAGCACCACACGCGCACCCGCTACCACCGCGCCGTTGGGATCCGTAATCGTGCCGATGAGGGTGGCATTCGCAGCCTGTTGAGCCGAGGTTATGCCAGCGAACGTCAAAACAATCAGACCCAGCGCGATAATGAAATAGTAGCGCTGTCGTCTTGAGGTTGGTCGCTTGGTGATTTTTTTAACGAGTGCCATTCTTTCGTTCCTTTCGGTTTCTTGGGGCTTCAGCAAACCATCGATTCAAGTCACGATTTCAGTTCTTCAACCAACAACTTGTTTACCTCCGCAGTGATCTCTCGTGCCTTAACTTCGGTTCTGGCTTCGGCGGTGATGCGAATAATCGGTTCCGTGTTTGACCCGCGGACCAGGAACCACCCTTCGGGCAATGTCACTTTAATCCCATCGCGCGTATCCATCGGAAATTCAGAAAACTTCTGACGAAGCATTCTTAGTAGCGAAGGAATTTTCTGTGAAGGAGAGGTTATCTTCTCTTTGACGATTGTGTATTGGGGAAGGCTATCCAGCAGTTGCGAAATCGTTTGCTTTGATTCGGCAAGCAGATGGAGCAGCAGAGCCATCCCGACCAGGCTATCTCTTGCAAAGTTGATGCGCGGATAAATTACGCCGCCATTTCCCTCTCCACCGATCACTGCCTGCTGTTGTTGCATCACATCAGTAACATTGACCTCGCCGATTTTCGTCAGGAAGAGCGGACATCCGAACTGTCGGGCGACATCCTCGAGCGCGGATGTAGTTGACAGGTTAGCTACTACCGGCCCCCTCTCCTTTCCCAGTACATAAAGTGAGGCGAGAACCAGCGTGTAATCTTCGCCAATAGGTTTTCCTAGTTCCGAAACTACCGCAAGGCGATCGGCGTCCATGTCCTGCGCAAACCCGATATCAGCCCGGCGTTCTTTAACAGCCGCACAAAGATCTGCCAGGTTCTCAGCAACCGGTTCTGCCCCGCGCGGGAATGAACCGTCTGGCGTAACGTTGATTGGAATTACTTCCGCACCGAGTGACTCGATCAGTTTTGGACCAACCAGCGAACCAGCACCGTTACAGGCATCAAGCACGACACGCAATGGACGGTCTGCCTTTGGAAGTGGGCCAAGCACGTCGAGGATTGTCTTAATGTGGAAGTCGGTTGCGCCAGCAAAACTCTCAACAGATCTAATTTCACTTGTGCTTACCTTGGTGTATTCACCTTGATGGTAAATGTCGAGTAGCTCTCGTGCCTGACCCGCATCAAGAAAGAGCCCATCTGAACCGATGAACTTCAAAGCATTCCACTCGGCGGGATTGTGACTAGCGGTAATCGCAATGCCTCCCTGCGCTCGGAAATGTCTCACCTGTAATTGAATGGTTGGAACCGGACACATACCAACATCAACGACTCGGCTGCCACTGGACAAGACGCCGGCGATCACGGCGTGTTTCACCATCTCGCCTGAGGTTCGTGGATCGCGACCAATAACGATCGTTCCTGAGCGTGTGTGTGTTCCGAACGCCTGCGCAAAACGAGTAAGAAGCGCGGGTGTTAAGGATTGACCAATAACACCACGCACCCCGGAGATGCTGATCTTGAGAGAAGGTATGGCCCTCATTCTAACGATCTCGTTTGTAGGGGCGGCATGTCGTGGCCGCCCGTCGTGGCAGTTCGTAGTGGCCAGACTATTTTATTACCTTACGGGGGCGGCCACACGGCGTGTCGCCCCCTACAAAATATTCAGACTCATCTTTTGATTCTGTCTCTGGTCCAATCGAGTAGTTGCCGGGCCGTTTCTCCGTCGTGGGCCTCGACAATCACTCGGATCATCGATTCCGTGTTTGAGGCGCGCACGTGAACCCAACCGTCCTGCATGGTCAGTTTCAGACCATCCGTCGTATCGAAATTGATTCCGTCACGCTCCAATTCGGCCCGGAACTCTTGCAAAACCGAATACAAGCGATGCGGCTCGACCGCGATGTTGAACTTTAGTGTCGAAAGTTGCGGTAGATCGTGGGCCAATTCAGAGATCCGCTGGCCTGTCTCAGACAAATACTCAAGAATCAGTCCAATAGCAGCGGCACTATCATGAGTCAGGTTCACTTCGGGGATCGCCACTCCTCCACTTCCCTCACCCCCGATTACTCCATTGTGTTCAAGCAGACCTTCAGAGATGTAAGCCTGGCCCACCGGTGTGCGAATCACGTTCGACTCATGTCGCGAAGCAATGAGATCAATGGCCTGGGTGGTCGAGAAGTTTGTGATCACAGCACCATGCTTCTTTCTCAAACGAATATCGGCAGCGAGGGCAAACGTCATCTCTTCCGAAAGCGGTTCGCCAGGCTCCGTTACGATCCCCAAACGTTCGCCGTCGGCATCGTGAGCAAAACCGATATCAGCTTTTCCAGCTTTAACCAGAGCGCAGAGTTGGGCCATGGTTTCCGGTTTTGGTTCAGGCGGATGTGGAAACGGCGCTGTCGGATCGTCATTCAGCGCCAACACCTCGCAGCCTAAAGTTTTTAGCCAACGCGGACTAAGCAGCGAGCACGCGCCGTTACAACAATCGACTGCTACGACCAGATCAGACTTCCGGATGCTCTCAACCTTGAATGCTTGCTCGAGTACATTGATGTGGTTAGGGATCGGGTCAGCGAATTCAAATGACTGTCTAATAGTCTTCCAGTCTGCTTTGGCGAACTCACCTTGATGATAAATGTCGAGCAACTCCTCAGCTTGAGTGGCGTTCAGGTAGAGACCATCGCCCCGAACAAACTTGAGTGCGTTCCATTCCCACGGATTGTGGCCGGCAGTAATGGCAACTCCACCATCCGCGACTGACATTCGCACGGCGAGTTGCATACTGGGCGTAGGAGCAACGCCAAGATCGACAACTTCACAGCCAGTGGAAAGGAGCCCGGCCAGAACGGCCGAACGAATCATTGGTCCGGATGCTCTCGTGTCGCGACAAATAAAAATGCGTCCGCCGTCGAGATAGGTGCCGAAAGCCTGGGCGAATCCGACGGCCAGTTCCGGCGTAAAGGTCTCACCGACGATTCCGCGAACACCGGTGATGCCGATCTTCAGTGGTCTCATCAAAATTTGCAGGATGGCTCGGAACGGGACGATTAGAATCGAGACTTAATTGTACCTCACGACATAAGTCTTAGTCATTTATTTTCTTTAGTTTGGAGGCGAGCACTTAGCGTTCAGGCGCCTTGGCTTGTTCCTGCCTATCTCCTCATTCACACCGGGCTTCAGGCCTGTGACGAGCACAGTTGGATGACCAGGAACCGTTTTAACGGTTTCCACTTCGGCCGGCAACAGAACCTCTAATTGTGAGTGGATAATTCCCACAGATCTTTCTATTCTTCGTTCTCCAGTCGATCACACCACTCCGAGGACACTATGAAACGATTAGTACTTGCCGCACTGCTTCTCGCACTTTGCATCGTCACGTTTCCAATTGCTTCCAGATTCGAAATCTTCGCTCAACAGCCAACACTCGCTGAACGGCTGGGATATTCCCGAGACTCAAAGCTTTTGATTGTTCACGCAGATGACTTAGGTATGGCCCATTCGATCAATGCCGCCAGTGTGAAAGCATTTGAAACCGGTCTGGTGAACTCGGGCAGCATCATGGTCCCCTGCCCATGGCTTGCTGAAATCGCCACTTACGCACGAAAGAACCCGCAAGCTGATCTGGGCCTGCATCTCACTCTGACGAGTGAGTGGACCACTTATAAGTGGGGATCCGTCTTGCCCAAAGATCGCGTTGGCTCTCTTCTGGATAAGAATGGTTACTTTCCTCTTACTGAGGTTGAAGCTGCATCGCAGGCGAAGGCCCAAGAGGTCGAACAAGAGATCTTGGCGCAGATCGAACGTGCGCGATCATTTGGGATCCAACCGACGCATTTGGACTCGCACATGGGAACGCTCTACCAGAACAAAGAGCTGTTTGAGGTTTTTCTGCGCGTCGCCCGACAGAACAAATTGCCGGTGAGAGTGGCCAGGGAATGGTTTAGCCGGACAGACTTCTTGCCGGGCATGCTCAAGGAATCGGATGTGTTCGTCGATCGAATCATCGATATCAACCCTTCAGTTGCTCCGGCAGATTGGCCCAGGTTTTACAGTGAGGCGATCAAGAATCTTCAGCCCGGCGTTACAGAGATCGTGATCCATCTGGCCCATGACGATGCCGAAATGCGCGCTGCGACCTTCGAGCATCCGGACTGGGGAGCTGCGTGGCGTCAGCGCGATCTGGATTTCTTTACCAGCGAGCAATTCCGCAAGCTTCTTCAAGAGAACGGCGTCAAACTGATCACCTGGCGTGAGCTAGGTAAGCTTGTAAAATGATAAAGGAGTGCGACCCACAACCTGTCTTTGCTTCGTACGAGCGAGATGTTTATAGCCCTGAAACACGCGAACACCGTCGCTCCACCAGGAGCCAAGTGTTCCCCAGTTGGCCATTGAAACCGATTGGTCGGTTCGCATCTCTGATTAAAAAGCTGGAGCACGGTAATGATAGTTTTTTGGGCCAGGCTTTATGTAGGCCGACTTTCCCTCATAAATAATCCCACCATGGTGATTGAGTCTTCCTATTCTTTCCGCGTTATTAGGTGACGGCGGCAATTAAGCCAGCCGATTACTGAAAGGATTGAAAGATGAAGAGTATTCACCGATTCCTGGCCCTGACGTCTCTCATGATTTCGTTGACGGTCTCAACCGTTGTTGCTCAAGCCAACCGCCGCGTTCTTATCGACATTCCGTTCGAGTTCACTGTCGGAACGAAGACGTTGCCAGCGGGCGAATACATGATCGAGCCAAACCGAAGGGATTCAGATACAGTCTGGATTCTGAAGTCCACCAAGGGCAATGACGTCGCGAGCCTTATCACGATACCGAAACGTGCGAACAAAACTCCAAATAAGGCGACGTTGGTTTTTCGACGCTATGACGAAATGTATTTCCTCTCGCAGATTTGGACACCCGGCGAAAACACGGGACGTGAACTTCGCATGAGCGATCGCGAGAAGATATTGCAGCTGGCCTCAGTGGAGTTCCGCGAAGAATATGTGGTCGTCGGCGGCCACGAGTAAACTAACTCGATTCGTTTTCGTGGAATCAGTAAGGCAAGGCTTGAGAAATTAAAGCCTTGCCTTTTGTCGTAAAGTAATCTAGGAAAGGAAAGCAAGATAGTTTCACATTGAAAACTTTGGGGGTCGCCCGTGGCGAGAGACAAAATGATTCGGCGCCAGTTTCTGAAAGCTGGCGCCGTTGGTGCATTCGGAACTCTTGTTTCACCAAACTACTGTCTGGCAAATAAGAACGCTGAGCTTACTCTTTATGTTGGGACCTATACGAGCGGAAAGAGTGAAGGCATCTATATTTATCGAATGGACCACCTCACGGGCCAACTTAAGCCATTCGACTCTATCAAGTCAGTCAACCCTTCATTCCTCGTCGTGGATGCTAACAAACGTTATTTGTATGCAGTGAACGAAGTAGCTGAGTTTGAGCGGAAGCCCGGCGGCGCCGTGAGCGCTTATTCGATCGAACTTCGAACCGGACGGTTGCAACTCCTGAATCAAAAGCCTTCCCTAGGTGCGGACCCGTGTCACCTAACGATCGATCGCAAACGTAGATTCCTGCTGGTTGCCAACTACACAAGTGGAAACCTTTCGATTCTACCGATTCAGCGTAATGGTAGTTTGGGCAGTGCTACAGATCTGATCCAACATCAAGGATCCGGCATCAGGGAGCAGCAGAAAAGCGCACATGCTCACTGCATAATTCTGGACGCCTCGGAAACGTACGCGCTGGCAGCAGATCTAGGTATCGACAGGGTAATGATCTATCGGTTTGATCCGACCGTTGGAAAACTGAAACCGGCGCGGCAGTCGTCGGCGCAACTCAAGCCAGGCGCTGGACCACGACACCTCACGCTTCATCCACGCGGGAAGTATGCATACGTAATCAATGAACTCGATTCGACGATGTCCGTATTCAGCTATAATCAGGGTTCCTTAAAACTGATCGAGACGGTCTCTACCTTGCCAAAGGATTTTTCGGGTCGGAGTTATTGCGCGGACCTGCATGTAGCTCCCTCGGGTAAATTTCTCTATGGATCCAACCGCGGTCACGACAGCATCGTTACTTTTGCCATCGACGAAAGTACTGGACGACTGCAATACCTGGAAACTGTTTCGACCAAAGGCAAGTGGCCCAGAAACTTTACAATCGATCCGGGCGGAAGGTTCCTGCTGGTTGCCAACCAACATACCGACAATGTCGTTACATTCAGAATCGATCAAAAGACGGGGAGACTGCGAGAAACGGAATACAACGAGCTAATTCCAACTCCGGTGTGTTTGAAATTCCTCTAGGAGCTGACGTCCGGACTCTGAAGGTGGGCTTTGCCCGGAGCAAAGACAGGTGCAGCTCGAAATCGTCTTCAATTGCTTGTCGGGACTTTTGTGCGTTCTCTGTGGTTTAAGACAAATCACGGAAAGCAGTCTTTCCCTGCAAAATAAATTGCCAAGCGCATTGAATATCCCCTGTAAATAGAAGAAAATAGCCCCGCTCCAGCGATTCCTTCCCGAGGAAAAAATCAGATGACAAAGGCTGTACTTGCCTTCGTGGCAATCGCACTATCTCTGTCCTTTGGCGTGCCCGTCCAGGTTGTCAGTAGTGCGTTCAAAACCACCGACCGACAGGCGCGAAGAGACGTCAGAATTCCAACCAATAACGCGACTCGCAAAATGCACACTGCCATGCCGAGTTCAAAAGCAAGCCTTACAGCCGATCTGAGTGATAGCGATGAGTTCTTTCAGCGCAACCTTAACGCCGGCCCCGAACGAGATAACTCGAAACGCATTGAGGAATTGCTGAGCCGGATGACGCTGGAGGAGAAAGTCGGCCAGATGACGCAACTAACCGTCGGCATGATAGCTGCCGGCAGTGATCAAAACATGCGAGTCGATCCGGCGAAACTGGAAAAAGCTATTGGCAAGTATGGAGTGGGCTCGATCCTCAATGTTGCCGATCAGGCATTGACGCTCGAGAGATGGCACGAAGTAATTGGCCAAATTCAAGGTGCAGCGAAGAAGACGCGTCTTGGAATCCCGGTGATATATGGCATCGATTCGATCCATGGTGCGAATTATGTGCAGGGCGCCACTCTTTTCCCACAGGAGATCGGAATGGCTGCAACCTGGAATCCGGAATTGATGAGACAGGCTGCGGAGATAACTGCTGTTGAAACTCGGGCAGCAGGAATTCCATGGAGCTTTTCTCCGGTCCTTGATCTGGGCAAGCAACAACTATGGCCGCGTTTTTGGGAGACGTTCGGTGAGGACCCGTACCTTGCACAGGTTATGGGTGTTGCTTTCGTTCGAGGTTTGGAAGGTTCGGACGTGGGTGCGCAGGACCG
>DATBMP010000463.1:0-17224 GCA_036554845.1 Pyrinomonadaceae bacterium | reverse complement strand
GTGCTCCCAGGTACCGTCGTTCCACTGCAACATGATCTGCGATGGTGGACTACTAGGATCGAGATACACGTAGGCAAACAGACTTTCGCCAGTATTCACTGTTAGCGTGTTGCTCGCGCCAAAGAAGTAATGCTGGTGCGTCCCCAGCGCTAGCGTTGATTGATGGGCCAGGCTACCGGAGAAGGGCGCGGGATTCGAGCTGATCCAATTCCACGGTTCATCACCAGCCTGAATTGCGCCTGCCGGTACCGCATCTTCCACCCAAACAACATCTCCACCAGGAGTCGGTGTCGGTGTTGGAGTTGGTGTCGGTGTGGGCGTTGGTGTGGGCGTTGGAGTCGGCGTAGGTGTAGGTGTAGGTGTAGGTGTAGGTGTTGGTGCACCTGATTGGGCCTTGCCTGAACGATCCCAGGTGGCGCGACCATTGAAGAGTGTGAAAGCGGCGCCGTGTAGAGTTCGGCCTTCTAGTCCCACCAAACTGGCTGGTACTTCAAGGCGTACCCACTGACCCGTTGCCGGCAACGGACCAATAAAGCGACGACTATCCGTCCCGTCTATCCCCCAGGGACTTTGATTTGCTCCCCAGTAGGCACGATGCTCCCAGCTGCCGTCATTCCACTGCAGCATAATGTGCGATGGCGGATTGCTGGGATCAAGGAAGACGTAGGCAAACAGACTTTCGCCCGGGTTTACCGTTAACGTGTTACTGGCTCCAAAGAAATAGTGCTGGTGTAAACCCGCAGCTAGACTTGATTGGTGGGCCAATGTGCCGGAGAACGGCGTGGGATTCGAGCTGATCCAATTCCACGGTTCATCCCCGGCCTGAATTGCACCTGCCGGTACGGCATCCTCCACCCAAACAACATCTCCACCAGGCGTTGGTGTTGGGGTTGGCGTCGGAGTGGGCGTTGGTGTCGGTGTTGGCGTCGGTGTCGGTGTTGGCGTCGGGCCACCTCCTAAAGATGGTCCTTGAACATCCACTGTTATTGGCGCACCTGTCTTAAAAAATCCGACGGTTGCCACCGTCCTCACGGGCGGACTCTCAGAATCGAAACGCACGTTGTACATCGTTCCCCAACGAACAGCGTTCGCATTGGGGTTCTGAGCAAACGTTTCTGAACTCCACGTTAAAGAGTTTGCGGTTTGCACTACTGCCCACGGCGCGCTGCTGTATCCCTGGTTGTTTACAGTTCCATCGTTGGTCCAACCAGGATGTTGAGGTGGTGCGTGGAATCCAATATTGGTGACCAGGGTGGTTGCGTCTAACGGTATGCTGAACGATTGAATCGCCCGGTCGAGGTTCTGGTTGTAGATTGCATATTCGTAGTGCCAAAGGCCGGGTCCGATGTTTGTCACCTTATATCCAATAGAGCCGATGCCATCGACACCTGGAGCTGGTTCAAGGTGTTCTACCGTGGCGCCCGTCCAGGCCACGATGGCAGATTTTGAACGCACGGTTGAACCAACTGCTGAAAAGCTGAACGAGGTTGTACCCGTAACGTTGAAACGGCGATACGAAGCGTTATTGTACTGATTGCAGTTCCCTGTATTTTGGCAAACCACATACTCGTGTGGAGTCACATACTGAGCTTCAGCGTAATACGTTGCTCCGGGATTCAACGTCGTATTCAGGTCAGGGATGTTTACGAGGATCCGATGCGAAGGGCCTGTATGTGCGTGACCAGTGTGAGTGTTTGGGGAAGTACCTGAATCTCCGCGCGGATACGCACCCGTAAACGGGTTGATCCACGCGCGCGAGCCAAGTCCATTGTTCGACCCACCCGAATTCAAACTCGCTGAATACGGATCAGAACAACCAGCACCAAGCAGAGTTCCCGTGCCTGAGGACTGGCATCCCAAACCGCAAATGTTCTGTTGAAGCGCGGTGAAAGCGTGCTTTACATTTGATTGTCCGATCTGTTCAAAGTACAGATCGTTGCTTGGACCACCGCTCATCCGGTAAAGGTTCTGCGGAATGACCGGGTGATCGTTACTGGGCAAGGCGAACCAATGCAGCGGTTCCATTCCCGCGTTGCAGGAATCGGTTCCGACGGCCAGCCCGACTTGATTGGCCGCACTTGTGCCAAACTGGGCCAGCCCGACAAGCTCGCCAACAATCACATCAGGTCCGGGAACAAGGTTTCCCAGTGGCGGTAGAACTGCTGAGGTAACTTCTCCTTCTGACAGTTGGGTGATCTCGATAGCACGCATCGTGGCTTTGACCGAGATATCACCGACCACTGCACCAGCGTCGCCGGGACGCCCGAGCTTTTTCGCGAAATCTTCCGAGAGAAGTAGTTTGCCTTCCTTAATCGAAAGAATCTGTTTCTTTGAATTGTAATCGTAGAGATTTCCCTGAATGTTGAAGAAAGTAAAACCGTCTTTGCCATCGCGGACGACAAGGTCGAATTGCTCTCCCCAACCGACTTTTTCGATAACTAGTTGGTTAAATGAGGCGTTCAATGCACTGGGAAGGTTAGCGGAGTTTTGCGGGATGAGCGCCATTGAACTGGGCTCGGGACCACGTAGTTCTTTATTAAAGACGTAGATCGTGAAGAACGAATTGGATCCGATTGCAAAACGCAGCGAGCTCATACGCGGCTGGGCGGACGAGCCATTCAGCCGGTTAAGATCGACATTAATCGTGGCGTTGCCTTGAGCCACGATCATCTTTTCGAGTGTACCGCTCTGACCTTTTGAGCTTTCCGCGGTATCCTGTTTCGACCGCGCTGCGGAATTCTCACGTCCGTTGTTAATCTGACTAAGCTGAGCATTCGGGAGACCCGAACGGTTGTTAGTTTGTTTGTGAGTATTACCTGAATTGTTTGAACCGTTGTTAAGGAGTGAAAGCAATCCGAGAGTAAGAGGAAGCAGTATTGTCTTCAACATGGACGAGGCTCCAGCTTTCGTGGGTTAAGCGAGTTGTGGTTAAGACCGGAAGGTTTTCGCACACAGTCGAGTGAAAAGTAAAGGCGATTCGGACCGAGTTACGAAAGTTCAGATTGCAGTAAGCCGCACTGCCCACTGGATTTAAGAGAATCAGGGACATTTTTCATGAAGAGTGGTTGTGGTACGAGTGAAGTAAAAAAACAGCGCACGATTCCGCTGCCGGTAATCAAGGATGCTTCGGTTGCCGACAACGAAATTCGCAGATCGAGAACCAGTCGTTGGCGCGCGGGAGCATTGATCGCCCTCAATGTGTTGATGATTGCGCACATTATTCAGTGGCGAATTATGGGTACCACCGTGTCGCCAATTGAACCATCTGAATCGATGTATACGATCCAGCAGGGTGCGATTAATGCGGGCTTCATCTTCTTTGCTTTGGCGATTCTGGCGACGCTCATCCTGGGGAGGTTCGTTTGTGGTTGGGGTTGTCACATTCTTGCTTTGCAGGACTTCTGCGCCTGGCTTCTCAAAAAAATGGGACTCGTTCCGAAGCCTTTTCGGTCAAGATTGTTGGTGTTTGTTCCGCTCATTGCCGCTCTCTACATGTTTGTCTGGCCCAAGGTGTTTCAAGTCTTCTTCAGTCCTGAGCCCTCGCAGTTGATTCCAGAATTTAGTAATCACCTGGTCACGAATGACTTCTGGGCCACCTTTCCCTCCGTAGCCGTCGCGATTCCATTCCTTTTTATCTGTGGTTTTGTGACCGTCTATTTTCTCGGACAGAAAGGGTTTTGCACTTACGCATGTCCTTATGGTGGCTTCTTTGGCCTGAGCGACAAGTTGGCAGTGGGCAGAATTCGCGTTAACGACGCCTGCAATCAGTGTGGTCATTGCACCGCAACTTGCACCTCAAACGTAGTGGTCCATGCCGAAGTCAAGCAGTATGGAATGGTGGTCGATCCGGGCTGCATGAAGTGCATGGACTGCGTCAGTGTTTGTCCTAACGATGCGTTGTACTTCGGATTTGGCAAGCCTTCAGTTGCCGTCACTAAATCGCTCAAGAAGAACTATTCGCTGACGTGGCCGGAAGAGATCGTGGGCGCGTTGGTTTTTCTCGGAAGTTTTCTCGCCGTTCGAGGCGTCTACACATTGGTTCCGTTTTTGATGGCCTTGGGAATCGCGGCAGTCACCACATTTCTCACTTTGAAAGTGTGGAGACTTCTGCAATCGAGAGAGCTCTCGTTCTATCGTTTCAACCTTAAGACGTTGGGCACGATTCAGAAAGCGGGCTGGCTGTTTCTTCTGTTTGCATTCACATGGATTGGCTTGACGGTTCACAGCGGGTGGGTGCGCTACAACGAATTCTCAGGCGATCGTGCGTTTGAGCAACTGACAATTCCCGATGAACTGGCGCTGGCCCAGGAGAACCCTGTGAGTTGGCTTACCCCTGCGGATCGCGAGACCGTCGACAAGGGTAGGTCTCATTTTCGGGGAGCATCAGGATCTGGTCTGTTTGCCAACGGAGAGATGTTGGCGAAGCTGGCTTGGTTTGAATACTTGTCTGGAGATGCTGAAGCGTCAGTGAAGTTGTTGGAGCAGGCGGCAGCTAACCAGGAAGGGCAAGCCCGGGCGCTGAGCCTTTACTACCGCGGCGCGATCCTGAATCGCCTCGGTCGTTATGATCAGGCGCTGACGAGTCTCGATCAAGCCTTGTCGGAACGTAGCGATCTGATCCTGGCTCGAGAAGAGATGGGTGAATCGCTTTGGCAGCAAGGTCGAAAGGACGAAGCGATCTCGATCTGGACCGATGCGGTTGAGCGAAACTCGCGACTGGTGATTGCAAACAATCAACTCGCTGGCGCCGCGGCCTCGTTGGGGAGATCGGCAGACGCGCTCGCTTATGAAAGGCAGGCGGCACAATTTACTCCGAACGATCCTCTATATCATTGGATGATTGGTCTGCGTTTGCAGAATTTGCGGATGAATGAACTGGCCGAGAAGCACTTCCAGCAAGCGATTCAGATGAATCCCGCATTCCAATCGCTACGGGGAAGGCGGTGAGTAATCCACTGAACACCACAGGCTTTAGCCGCACAGCCTAACGTATTACAGGAGACACCCCACTTTTCGGAGATTGTCTGAAAAACTCAGATCGCTGTGGTGGTCTCCTTAGCTCATCTCGGCATTTCATTGAAAAGTCGATCTATCTCCAATCGTACTGTTTCGTGCACCGTGTGACGCTTCACCTGAGCCAACAATGGTTCCAGGAAGCGTCCATACTTAAAGATCTCGCTGCGTGCAGTTCTTCTCACGCTGGCTGATCGATCAGTAAGCCTGACAATCTGTGTAGTCAGGTCGCGCTCCATCTCCGGCGTAATGATCTCCGCGCGGCCGACCAGTACTCGTTCAAGTTTTTGCGGCTCAGGACTGATCGTCAGCGGAAGAATTTTGTCCGTACTCTCACGTGGCAGGATGTAGAACACGCGCAGACCCGGTTCAAACCACGAGTCGTCCCAGGTACGCAGCATTGTATCTGCCTCTTTCTCAAACAGACCTTCGGCGACCAGCATCGACTTCAGCTCACGACGCAAACCGTCGAGCTGCGACCCAACAGCCGGTCGATTCGCAATCAATTCATCGTCTCCAAGTTGATGAATCTCATACCCGATCTGTCCGCGTCGGTTCTCAAAAACGATCACCTTCCCCACCTTCGAGCCTTGAGAGTCCTTGATCGAAAGTTTCTGCCCTGACACCTGCACCACTATGGGCAGGTTAAAATCGCCCACGCCCCGATAGAAGAGAAACTTTTCGTGTTCCGCTTTGGCAGTGTTCCCATCAACCTGAAGCACAGCGGCGTCGGTTTCACGAGCAGGATAGTAGTGACTCTCTCGACCCTCGTGCGGCAGATTTGTGTGCAGGCCAGGGATTGCCTGGAACTGGTCCCAACGAATCATTCCACCACTTACCTGGGTAGCGCGGGGAAACCACTCAGTGATCTTTCCCTCATTGAAGTTCACGTTAACCGAGACTTGCAGCGGCTGATCCGTATAAAAGAAGATCACTGGTGTTTCCATCCGAACGCGAACTGGTGTTCCGCTCTTTTGTTGATAACGTAAGCCTCTCCATGAGTTTCCTTGGTCCACGCTATAGACGAAACGCGGTAGATCGCTTTCCACGATTAACGGTCGCCAGTAGAGGGACTGCCCATCGGTCCCCGAGACAGATGTAAACGTGCCCCACTCATGCACGGTCAAACCGGGTTGAGCAGCGCCGATTGCTGGGTTTGAAGAAAAGAGAGAAGTGTTTGAAAAGATGAACAGAAAGAAACCGACAATCGCGAGGACAACCAAACGAGCAAACCTGGACGTGCACATCTCATGACCTCCTGAAATCATGAAAACTCCTGGACCATCGTTCTGAGAGTTGGGATTCCAAAGCAATATCTGGTCCTTCACTCACATGTCTGGAAAATTAGACGAACAACGTGGATGGAATCTTCCATTCATCCCAAAAAGGAAATTTGATTGACGATTCAAGTGTGTCACTGGGACTGCCTCGGAAACCCAGCAATGAAACCGCTGAAACGGCACCGATGTTTTGATGCACCTGTCTTTGCTCCGAAGGACAAGATGTTTATAGCCGAGATCCCTCTTTAATGATCCTCGCTCCGTAAGGAGTGAAATATTCGAGATTTTTGTCCAAAGCGGTTTGGAGGGAGGGTTTAAGCCGACTCGTCTCTGAGTGCCTGCTTTTGTTGTTCGAGATCGAGAATACGCGCATGAAGTTTGGCGATCTCTTCGTCAATTAAGTCGAGTCGTGAGGTGGAGGCGGATTCGGTCGCAGCTACGTCGTGCCTGCTCAACCAGTGGAAGATCGGAGTCAAAACGGTCATTGATGCCACTCCGATCCCGGTTACTCCCAGCATCTTCCAAACCCATTGAGCATGCGGATCTTTGATGATGACCCAGATCACCATGAGGGCCAGCGCGAAAACGAAGGCGTAACTAAGGCGAGGCGCCCAACTAAAGCGTTTTGCCATGCGGGCCATCGACAAGAGCGAAAGATGAGCACAGGCCAGGTTGAGGGTCAGAATCACCATGGTGGTTTTCCAGAAGGAGCTGACCCGCGGGTCAAACCAGATTCCGTAGATCAACAGAGCGGCAGTAAGAAGCGCCAATACGATACCTGCCAAAGGAATGAGTCTTCGCTCGTTTCGTTCAAGGTAGGCCCCGCAGGCTAGTCCGCAAATACTGGTACCTGAAATTATTATCGTGGTGAAAAAGACCCGAACTTCATGCCAGCCTCCCGAGCCTTTCAAGATCACAACGATCCCTAAAACAGCGCTAATCAAAACGGAAATGATTAGGCCGTAAAGAAAGGCTTTCTTTGCTTTCGTTGTGGGAGACATTCCTTCAGTCATCGGGCTATTGCTCTGGTGGTCGCGCGAGACAAGCCTTCAATTCAGGGGTCTGCGTGAACCCGCATTTGCCATTGGATTGCCGTTCGCAGCGTGCTTTGCGATAACAGGCGTATTCGGGTTTCCATTCACATGTCGACATCATCTCTTCGTCGGCACAGATCTGGCCCGAACATCCCGTCTTCTTACAAGGGTTCTTTGATGGTGGTCTATTGTCTGAAACTTCGCCCCGGTCACGACCCGCACGAAGATAGAATTGCGATGCGTTTAATGCCGTGGCCATTCCTGCTGGTCCAGTGACGGTCTTGGTGGCCCCACTGACGATCAATCCATCAACTCCGGTCATCGCCGACTGCGCTTCGGAAATTAGATCGTCCGCTGAACCGGACAGTTCCACACCAGCGATGTTTCGATGTGTGGTTGAGTTGAGCATCGCTGCGTGGTGAGTAAGACAGGGATGAGTTACGCAGCGAATTCCACGGTCGCGAGCTCGATAAAAACTGCCCGTCGGAGGTTGGTTGCCGGCAGCTTGCCACGACTCGGTCACAACGAATGCACCAAGATTGCCAAAACGCGGGTATCGTTTCGCCATTATGTTGCCCCGCAAGAGCGCCTTAGCTGTCTCAACCTCGGGTTGATTGTTCCATTTGATCTGGGCCACGTAACACTGCTTAGCCATGCGACCGTTCACGCAGCGAGTAAAATTATGGTTGACGCGCGTCACGTAGTACCCACCGCAGAAGGGTGACGCACAGCGGCGCACATCGCGACGGATGCGATAGTAGCTTGAAGTGGCAGAGAGTTGGTCTGGTGACGAAGGGTTGTTGTAAGCCGACGGGATTGGATTATGCGCAAGTCTCGAAGAGGAAGTTCGGGGAAGGTCACCAAACGACAAAACTGGTAGAAGAAGAACCAGAGTTATGAAGAGATTTCTGAACAGTCTATTGTTCAGCATCCGTGACCTCCCATTGACATATTTTGATGAAAAGCTTGTTCGATCCCGCCTTTTATCATGCTCAGTTTGAGAGTGTCGATCTCAAATTTGAAATCTCACACATCCGCAATCCGAAATGCCAAATCCCAAATTCACAAATCTAATAACTCCCGGGCCTTGGCGGTGGTGGTGGGGTTCTGGGATATCTCCCAAAGTAGGTTTTCGTCTCTGGCTTAATCCAGAAAATCAAAAGAGGAATGCAGATCGGCAATAAACACGCACTCGTTAACCCCACGCAGATCAGGACCAGGCCAAAGATCCAGGCCCAGCTCTTCTGCGGAAGAAAGATCCCAAACAAAAACGGGGCGCAGAAGATCAAACCCATGGTCATGAAGACCACACTCATTGTCCGAGCTTCTGCCGCCTTCATATCGAGGTCCGAAGGATCCGCAAAAAGAAAAACGATTCCTGTCACAACGAGGGCCAGATACGTCAACGCCATGAGCACGCAATAAACGACGAACCACTTAACAACCGACGGCTTCTCACGCGACAGCGGCGCTCCGCAACGCCGGCACACGTCGGAGGTGGGCCAACTAACCAAACCGCATTGGACACATTCTATGCTCTTCATTGGTTGCACTAGTTGTTTGCCGAAACTATTGACCCAACTTCTTCAACATCTCGGTGGCGTTTGTGTTCTTCGGATTGAGCTCGAGCGATCGTTTGTAGTTGGTGATCGCAAGTTCCTTATCACCACTAGTCATGTAGGCCTCGCCCAAACTGTCGTAAACATTCGACGACTGCGGATAGAACTCGACATTCAACTTGAAAAGAGCAATGGCTTCGGTCAGTTTCTTCGCGCGAATGAGCGTGTAGCCGAGGTTATTGATTCGATTCTCGTTAATGGCTACGGCGTCAGGCCTGGTCTGTTTTATCTTTCGATATCCCTCCACGGCTTCAGGAA
Source organism: Pyrinomonadaceae bacterium (assembly GCA_036554845.1). GTDB lineage: Bacteria > Acidobacteriota > Blastocatellia > Pyrinomonadales > Pyrinomonadaceae > PSRF01. Next base: position 8,020 of record DATBMP010000463.1, on the reverse strand, counting down.
TCTTCCCTGCCAGCAGCATCTCGAAAGGCACAAGTGTGTCGGCCGAGATTCGCTTTGCCTGGACTTTCGTCCCTTGAACTGTAACTGCGATTGAATCTATGGCGCCCGCTTCACTCTTGATGAACTCATAGGTCGCGTTAGCGTCGCGGCGAACAAAACTGGTTTGGGTCGTTGGGAGTAACTCGAATTTTGGACCATCGGTCGGTGTTGTGATCAGGCGTCCATCCTCTTTGGTGATCGTCAGTACACGATCTGGATTGATCTGAAAGCGACCCAGAAAGCCATCGAGCGTCGCAGCATCGAGCGTCACCAACTCATATGGCACGGGCAGGAAGTCGTCCCAGCTGTACTCCCGCCCGACTCCCCGAATGACCTCGCGAATGATCTGTCCGTTATCGGAATTGACCATTACCGCGACGCCATAACCCTTGTCCTTATTAAGAAACAGTTCTGCTCGGAACCCCTCGTCAGCACCACCGTGACCGAAATAGATCGTGTTGCCGTGCTTCTCAACAAAGAAACCCAGACCGACTTCTTCCATAAAAGGGGTGACCATCTTTTCGACCATCTCTTTAGAAAGGACCTTGTTGGATTTTCCGGCGAGGGAAAGTTGTACTTCGATACCAAACTTCGAAAGATCCGTCGGTGTGGTCCAAAGTCCGGCCGCTGCCATCTCAGGATAGATGTGAATCTTGCCTGGCACGACCGAGCCGTCGGCACGATGACCCGAAGCAGCTTTCTTGCGCCAATCATCGGGCAGCGGTTGGCTGTAGGTGCTGTTCGCCATTTCAAGAGGATCGAGAACCGTCTCTTCAGCAATCTTCGGAAAGGGCTGTTTCTCGATGTCCATGATGGTCAACTGCGCGATCGTGGTTCCGCCACCCGAATAACGAAAACGTGTCCCTGGCTCCAGATCAACTCTTACTGGCGCCGTGTTTGCCGGTTCAGCGCCATCCAGCACCTGTTGGAGCGTCGGGATCTTTTCGCCCACTGCGTATCCGGGAAAGCCATGGACCGTGAGGCCGGCAGTGTGACTGAGAAGGTTAGCAAGCGTGACTTTCTTCTTAGCCGTGAACTCGTTGTCAGGAAGCTTCCATGAAACCAGCTTGTTGTTGATGTTCTCGTCGAGTTTCAGCTTTCCCTCTTGCACTTTTTTCAACGCAACCATTGCGGCGACGGGTTTGCTGATCGAGCCAGCTTGAAACAGCGTTTCGGTTGTCACTGGTTCTTTGCTGTCAATGTCGGATACGCCGTAGCTGCGTGCCCATTCAATTTTGAAGTTGTTAATGACTGCGATGCTTAGGCCAGGGACTTTGTGATGTTTCATCCGTTCCTGAATGGACCACGACGGATCGCCTTTGATGAGGATCCCGGGAAGTAATCCCTGTTCTACGCGACGAATGCGCTCTTCAACGTTTGCGGAGCCCGAAGGCTGCCCGTTGCTTTGAGCGATACAAAGGACTGGGAACAGAAAGATGATTAAGAGCAACTTGGCGATGATGGTTTTCATGGTGAAATTCTCCGATAGAAGGTGTTGGAGAAAGCGCCGCGGCTTGCCGCAGCCCTCGCGGTAAGCTTCTGGCTTGCCACAATGGTAACGGATTGTACGGGGCCAGGCCTCACGGTTGGCAGCTTTGGCACAGCCTAATAATTTAGAGCGATGTTCGGTAAGCCGGAGGCATACCGCACGGGAAGCGGCAAAGCCGGCAGGAAAGGATTTCCCTACACTAGTACAAAGGCAATGAAGAAACCGGCAACATTGACTGCGATGAACAATGCGACTTCACACGCAAACAGAATCGTTGACTTCAATCCGGTTTTCAACCAACTCTCCTGATACACCCTTTTCAACGCAAAGACTAAATAGACAAAGGCGACGGAATAGAACAGGTCGAGAACTCGTCCCGGCAACTTTATACCTACGGCCGCCATGCTTAGAAATAAGAGAGCAAAGAAGCTTTTACATAAGAAGTCGAACGAGTAGTAATGAAGTGAGAAGATCAGATGCTCGACGTAGTACTTTCGCAGTCCGAGATAAAAAACCGAGAGAAAGAGACCGGAAACCATAACGCTGGCAAAACGCAAGATAGCCGCATACTTCTCCGTCTTCTGATAGATTTTGTCAGCCAGCACTCTGGGGTCGACCCCTCTCTGACGCGCCATTGCAATCGTCGCCGGGCTTCGCGCAGTTCTCGCCGCACCTCCCCCTCGAATGTCACCCAAAATGCCCCAGGCAAAGAGAAAATAGATCGCACTGAACGTGAGATAGATCCTGATGGGATTGATGTAACTGGCCTTCCGTCCTGCGAGATACTCGGAAGTAAGTAGCCCGGGTTTGAACAGCAGCGCGAAAAATGTTTTAAGGATCTTGTTTGAGTCAAGGTGCGTCAGCTCATGAATGAGGTGACCGAAGAAGTGCCGGATCGCGAACTCATGTCGATGGATCTTCTTCTGTCCACACGACTGGCAGTAGTGTCCGATTAGCTCACTCTCGCAGTTTGGACACCGTTCGACTTGGGTAACTGTCTCTGGGGTTTCGATTACTTCAACATTGGTTGCCATAGGTGGAGTACCGATTGGCCCGCAAGACTAATATTGAAAGCCGTCAAGATCAAGATTGATCTTTTTGAACGTCGGCGCTCGGAGTCCGCTCGTCGTGACAGAAATAGGACCCTGGCAAATACGGGCGGCCAAGGCTTACCGCCCCTACAAAGTTGTCGACTTGAGGGCCCATAAAAGTATCGCCGATGCGGTTCCATCCATTGTCGGTTCGTTTGTTGAATAGTCCTTGATGTCGTCGTGAAACACGGCGCGATCATCCTGGAACGCAGCATACGGATCGGGTTCCGTAATGCTCACCCCGCGTAGCGATTGAAAGATCTTTTTATAAACTGGCCCATCGACCAACCCGCCTCGAATCGGGCGCTTCAAGATCGCGATCGTCATCAGGTGAACATCCCGCGGGTAAACCCCTCCGTTAGGTATCTCAGTGATCATTGAAGTCCCCCAGGGATTTCGACCAAGCAACCAATCCATTTGACGACTCGCAAAGTCACGATAGCGTTTGTCACCGCTCATCTTCTCGTAAAGCACGGCTTGAGTGGCAAGCGCCACCACGAGGTTATTTGAACACCAGATGAACGGCACGCCTAGCTGATACGGATTTGCTTGCCCGGCCTGCAGGCAACGATCGAGACCTGCACGATAGAAGTGCTCAAGCTCCTTTTTTACCCGTTGTTTTACTACACTGTGAAGACGAAAGTGGCCCACGTTCATGAACGGATAGAATTGATAGTGGCCTGCTTCTTCACGCCCCATCCACGATTCTGAGGCAGCGAGTCGAGCATAGCGAATCGCATCATTCAGGAATTGACGTTCACGAGTAGCGCGAAAGAGTTCAGCGGCGCCCCACTCCATATCGTCGGCCCACGTGGTTTCCGCATAACGATACGGCGCGCCGTGAGAGTTTCCCTGTTGCACGCCCTCTTTCGCTTTACCTAACGCATAAACCTCGCGGCCAGCGCGTAAAAGCGTTTCAGCATGCGAGGAAAGACGTGGATGATCCTTCCAAATCTGATAGCCGAGGGCCATTGCTGCGGCGTAACGACCGGCGAGATTCGCGACGCCATTCGACTCACTTTTATATTGACGCAGACCCTGGGGCCTTCCATCAGCGAAGTAGACCACACGATAACTTCCCGGTCCCCAACCGTAATCGACCGTCTCATTTTGTGGTAGTCGCCAGCCTTTGTGATCTCGATCGTCCGCAACCTGATGGTAGAGCTGATCAGGAGTAGGATGGAGACGCAACATCCAATCGAGTCCCCAACGTGCCTCATCGAGAATGTCCGGAATGCCATTCGCGCCAAGTTGGCCCAAGGCGTTAACACGGTCGTGGAAAACCTGTGACCTGGATCTTGGCGGAGTCAGTTGATATGCAAGTAGGAGCTGGGCAGTGGCATTGCTCGACGTCAATAGATACTTGAGGAGATCACCGGCGTCATGCCAACCACCGGTGGCGTTAAGGTATGAACCTGCACGCAGTGGTCCATACGCACTCCGTCCATCAAACGAGTGACAGACAGCTTCGAACCAGGGGTTATAGCCACAGCGTTGTTGCCGCATGAATTCCAGTGATTGATCGACTATTTCGTTATAGGTGTTGGAGCGAATCTCGAAAGCGAGTGAATCGGTTTCGTTGAACCTAATCAAGTACCTGCCGGGAGTCTTGAAAGAAGTGAAGTCGAGTTCGCGATGCTGCGAGAACTGTCCCCATCCGCCACCGACTGTTCTGGCCTGCCCGTTGAACGCGACCGCCTTGTTGCCCGCGCCGATGATCTGGAAGTTTTCAGGAAATGTGCCGTTGCCAAAAGCGATCGCCAGTTTTCTGTCGGAAGGTCGATAACCGAGTTGGTTTATCCGGATGAAGGTACTAGCTGTTTGAGCATTTACGATCGGGTTGAAGAACGAGAAGCAAAAAAGAGATAGCAGAAAACTTGAAATGAGTTTGCGCATTGTCGAATGGCTATCGTCTCGTCTTTTTGGTGCGGCGCGCATTCTTGTTGTCCAGTAAATTCGGTCGCCGCTTCGGACCTTTAGTCTGCTTGATAAACACTTTACCTTTTGCCGACTCCTTTCCCTTTGCGTTGACTTGTCCTTGTTCGACCGCCAGTGCGATGAAATGAGCTACCGGCGCGGCATTTAGATCCTCAATCTTCTTTATGGTGATGTGACGAATAAACTTTCCACTGCCTTGTAACACATGAGCAGGGTCATACATCTGTGCGCCATTATTGAAACCGAGATTGACGTACTTTCCGTAGGCGGCAATGTGGCAGAAGGCTTCCTGAAAACCTTCAGTAAAAGTGAAGCCCGATGCGACGGCACTATAGGCGTCATAGATAATCTCGTTACAACCCTTCGCTGCTTTCAACACACGTTCGCGAGTGGCTTTGAAAAGCTGTCCCACCTCGCCCGGGTAGGCCTGGAGGAATTGATCTAATTCGGGAGGTGATTGTTTCGGCATCACTTAACAAAGCTCTCTAGTAACTGAACGACCCGGGACTTTCCCAGTTTCTTAGCCAGCGATATCGGTGTCGTTCCGTCGCGGGCTCTTAAGGAAGGATTTCCGCCGAGACGAAGTAGCTCCTTGATCTGAGCAAGATTGTGATTGCGTTTGATTGCGAAGTGAAGCGCGGAATACCCGTTCGGATCCTGAAAGTTAATATTAGCGCCCTTTGCAACCAGCCAGCTCAACAACCCGAAACGTTTTGCCTTCACGATTTCCAGCAACGGCGTTTGATTGTGGAAGACAGGATCAACCTCAGCACCAAATGAGTGTAGCAAGTCGGCCGTCCGCTCATCTTCAGCCCAGGCGACAGCCCACATACGACCTTCGGGTTGCGCGCCTGCTGTCAGAAACAGTTTGGTTAGTTCGAAGTTCTTTCCCCAGGCAACCGCATACCAAAGCGGCGTCGCCTGAAACTCTTCACCATTGTCAATTATGATCCGAACGGCGTTAATGTCGGCGCCTGAATTGAGAAGAGCGGTCGCAGTCTTCAGTGAGTTTGCCGCTGGGAGTTTTGTGTCGGCGAGATTGATGCCGGCGCAATGGTGAAGAGGTTGTTTCCCGCTCTTATCAACGTGGACCGCTAACGTTGGGTCTTTTGCGAGTGCTGTTCGTACCGTCGCGAACTCCCAGTTGCGAACGTGTTTGATAAATGCTCGTTTGTCCACCGAAGAGGGAAAGGAACTAGATAAGAACTTCGGGAAAATCAGGTTATTGAGTAGACCACCCTTCCGGATGGGGTTCGGAAGGGTGTTTCAGGTAACTGTGGCTCTCTAGCCACGTGGCAACATTCCTGCCAGCATTTCATACGAGTCGTGAACAGCACTGAATGAGATTCTCAAGTCTTCGTCCTTGCCGCTTTTCGACACCTTCGAAAAGTATTTGAGTGCCTTGTTAAAGTTCTCCAACTCTTGTTCGAACGCCTGAACCCGTGATGGTTGGGTCCCGCGCGGCACACCCAGCTTTATGATGGCGTTTCCGAGTCTCACCAACTCGTCGGCTTTGGTCCGGACGCTCTCGTAGTCCTTCTTGGGTAATGCTTCATGTTCGAGCGGATGCAGGACATCATGAAACTCCTTGTATTCCTTAATCTGTGAGTCCGGGGCCGAACCCTGAATTGACACTACGCAGGCGAAGATTGCCACCAAAAGGGAAATTGAGAATAACGAAAACCGCTTCACTGGTTTACCTCCTCGAAACTTTCAAATGTTCTTAAAGCTGGCCAAAGACTTTACAAGAAACCACCTCGATTTGCCGAATGGCTAACCACCCGCCTGCCAAATCTTGAGCGATTCCATCGGGTAGATCAGCATGATGATGTTTAGCAGCAAGCTGTCCCGGATTGTTAAGAGCAGCGCGACTTCAATCAAAACGAAAACCACTAGCGAGAGCCGGAACCCGAGTTTCCGTGCAATCCAGAATCCCAGACCGCACGCGACGATATCGCCAATCGAGTTCACAACTGAATCGCCTTCATAACCCAGGGCGGCTGTAGCTTCGCGGTATCGTTGAATGACAAAGTTGGTGTTTTCGATCACTTCCCAGAGAGATTCGATCAGCATTGCCAGAAGGAATCGCCATCTGACTGACAACTTTGGAATGAGCAAGGCAAGGAGGCCGTAGAAACCAATTCCATGAAGGACGTGCGTCAAGCTGTAAGGATCGAATAGATGCTGTGAAGTTTCTGAACTCCAGGCGTGGCTGGTCCAAAAGTCGAAATGGCCGCAATTGCAAATCCACGAACGGCCTTGCCAATGAAGTTGCAGAGCCGATAACAGAATCAGCAGGAGCGTGACTGCAATGGGAAGGATCGTCTTAAGTTTGGCGCGCTCCATTTTTGGCGGACTGTAGATTTCTGACTTGTCGTTGTTCGAACTACTGCCGGCGACTCTACCGCATGAGGACACAAAAAGTCTTTTGGGTACGGCTCTGCAGCACCCTTGCGGTAAGCCTGCGGCTTACCGTTAGTCCAACTTAATTATCAGGCTATGCCTGGACTGTTCCATCTTTGAGCCATAGCCTCGATCAAAATATAAGAAGGTCCGTAAGCCGCAGGCCTACCGCAACCGAGCCAGAACTCCAAGAAGGACTTTTTGTGCAAAGCGGCTTTGCCTCAAAAGTCGATGAAGCAATTCAAATGGGCAACGGGCGGGGGCAAGCCACCCTTCCTGACCTGTTATTTCCGCAGAGATCACTCAATCAATAACAAGTCAGGAAGGGTGGCTTGCCCCGCCCTTCATTCTCGTTTCGCGTGAGTTTGGCCGATTTTGAAGGGCTTTTTTGATGTAGCAAAGATGTAATAATCCAAGTCCGGCCGTTGGACTAAACTGGAACCCACCCCGCCCCTCACCAGTCAGGAGAATGCCGTGAGATTCCCCCTACTGGTCCTATTAACATTTCTGGTTCTTACATTCTTCGTTACATCAAGCGTTGCCCAGGAAGCAAACGCGCAGCCACAGGCGTTCGTAAAGGTGGAGCGTGTAGGAGATCCCAACCGCCAATCTTTCTTTCTATTCAGCACCAGCATTCGCAACTATACGATTCGCAACGACGGCTTCACCGAAAGCTTTTCGAATACAGTCCAGCGTCGCTTCTTTAATTTAAGGATGGGCCAGAACAGCACGGTTGAGCGGGTTTACTTCATGGAGTACGAAGGCGATCTGGTCCTGCTCTATGAGGTGGGTGACAAGAAGTATGGCTGGGGTTATCTCGCCAGGCTGGATCAGCCGGAGCGAAAGTTTCGCTGGGTTACACCGATCAATGGTTTCAATGTCGGTCCGGCGATCGTGGAGGCGGGCTCTGTCTACTTCAGTTCCGCAAACGTTATCGGGAAGGTTGATTTGCGAAGTGGTGAGTATGTTTGGAAGCAGACGGAGTTTGAGAAGAAATATCAACCGGAGTTTTTTGAGTTTCGCCTTCCTTTTTTGGCAGCCGATCGGGTGATGTTTGAAG
>DATBMP010000571.1:0-4078 GCA_036554845.1 Pyrinomonadaceae bacterium | reverse complement strand
AGACCGATACCGCAGCGCAGGTTGAAGACAATAACGAGGCGCGGCGCCTGTTGGCCCATGCGGAATCACTTCGCGTAACCAACAGCCTTTTGGCCGCGCGGATCGATCAATTGAATCTGCAATCGAAGTATCTGATGCAGGATCAAAAGAAGGTTGGACCAAACCTGAAGGATGTGCGCATCAAGTTGCGCAAAGAATGGATTCCGGTTTGGTTGACTGATCCGCAACAGTTCCGCCCCGGCACCAAGATGCCGACATTTTGGCGCTTTGCAAAAGACTCCGACGGACAGGAACAGGTCAAGGCCATCTCAGCTTACCTGTGGCAAGAAAGCTTTCAGGGGCAATTGACGGAACAACCACGTGGCGACGTAGGACGTGGCAAAGAACTGTTTGAAACGCGAGGCTGTTTAGCTTGCCACTCAACTGGAGACGAGGGAAACCGTTTAGGCGGAGACTTCGCTGCGAACCTGACGCGAGTTGGCGAAAAGGCAAACTTCAACTACATCGTTCGCTGGATTCACAACCCTCGCGAACGTTGGGCACCTTACTGTCCGAAAGAAAAGCGTGATCTGACTGCGGAAGATTATTCGAAACATAATTTGCCGTTTGAGTTTGACACCGAACTGCACTCGCGCTGCCCGAATGACGGCGCCGAACTTCAAGTGCAGAACATGACGGTGATGCCAAACTTTCGTTTGACAGATGCTGACTCGCGCGATATTGCCAGCTACCTTTTCTCTTTAGCGTCACCTCCGCAGTATCCGGATGCATCGTTCATGGATGATCCTGCGCTGAAAGACCGCGGCTTTGCGCTGATCAAGCAATACGGTTGTGCGGGGTGTCATGAGATCAAAGGCTTTGAAGAAGAACAGCGCATCGGCAAAGAGTTGACCGTTGAGGGTGCCACCCCGATCGAGCGTCTGGACTTTGCGTTATTGACGCACCCGGCACAGGAAGGTCACGAACCGCTTAAGCTACACACTGCTAATAACTTCCACACTGAGTCTGAAGAGGCTGAGGGCGCGCACAAAGAGGAAGAGCATAAATCCTGGTACAACCACAAGGGTTTCTTCCAACGAAAAGTTTGGGAACCGTCGATCTACGATACCGGCAAAGAGAAAGATCCGGTCGATCGGCTGCGTATGCCGAAACCGTACCTGACGCCGGAGTGGCGCATTGCGCTCACGACATTTTTATTGGGCAGCGTGGGTACAGAAGGTGCGAATGTGCCGCGTTCAGCGTTCTACGAACCGCAGGACCAACGCCGCCAGGATATTCAGAACGGTTGGTGGGTCATCAAGAAATACAACTGCATGGGTTGTCACGAGATTCAGGTGGGCCAACGCTCAACCTTGATGGATCTGCCTTTTTATGAAGGCAAGGATCAATTGCCGCCGCAACTGCAGAGTGAAGGAGCGAGAGTTGATCCAACCTGGCTGCTGAAGTTCCTGAGTGATCCTTCGCTCAACAACCAAAGTACACGCACTCCCGCAACTCAAACCTCTACGAATCAAACCGCCCAAACGAATGGACGTCCTGCTGCGCAGAACGGGAACGCGAACACGACCCAATTTGGACCAAGACTGAAGCCACAGCCTGGTCTTGATCGAAATGGAGTGCGACCGTACTTGAAGGTCCGCATGCCGACCTTCAGCTTCTCGCCAAACGAACTTCAGATGCTGGTGCGTTTCTTCATGGCGATGTCCGGACAACAAGAGCCATATATTAAGGAACCGCTGCTGCCGTTATCGGAACAGGAGAAGCTGGTTGCACGCCAGATGTTTACCTCAGGAACGCCATGTTTGAAGTGTCATATCACGGGCGATCCGACGCGTGACGCACAAGCCGTTGCGCCAAACTTCCTGCTGGCGGGTGAACGACTGAAACCGGATTGGACCTTCCGTTGGTTGCTTGATCCCGCGCAGATCAGTCCGGGAACCGGTATGCCCACCGGACTCTTCCGCAAAGAAGGGGAGCGTTGGGTCATCAATCTGCCCAACCCGCCGGCGAGTGCGAATGAGTACCAGGAAGATCACGCACGCTTGCTGGTGCGCTACATGTTCCTCATGACGCCGGACGAACAGGGACGACTGTTGTCTGCTTCACCGGCTGCTCCTGCGACGACGCCTGCAACCCAGGCGCGTTCGAATCAGAAGCGAAATGGAAATCGAGTTAGTTCTAACAGATCCAAAGTGAAGAAGCGCTCTAACGGTGTCGCGCGAAGCGGGCCTTTGCGTAGCCAGCGTTCGCCGGGCCTTTAGGCTGATTACAATTCGTGCCGGGTCTCGATTCTGACCGACACCGTGTTAAAGTTGACGCGAACTTTCATACAACTTGGAGGAAATTCTAATGTTTAAGCAGACAAAGGTCTGGTTAGTTTTGACGATTGCGCTCGCTTTAGTGGGCCTGGCTTCAGCTTGTGGCAAGTCCGACACGACAACAAACAGAGATGGCGACACCCCATCGACCGCAACTGCCTACGTAGCAACTGGCAACGAAGGCACGGTGACGGGAGTTGTGAGCTACAACGGAACACCACCGACACCGAAAAAGATCGATACTTCGGCAGATCCGGTCTGCGGACAAAAGGACCCGAATCTTTCAACCGAGGATACCGTCGTGAAGGACGGCAAATTGGCCAACACGTTCGTTTATATAAAGGACGGAACCACCGCCGACGGTAAGAAGATCGCCGATCTTTCCTGGACCACACCATCGGACGCCGTGGCGCTCGATCAAAGCGGCTGTCACTACCGCCCGCACGTGCTCGGTGTGCAGACGAATCAGAAGTTAAGAATCACAAACAGCGATCCGACGCAGCACAACATTCACCCCACACCGAAGAACAATCCGGAGTGGAACCAGACTCAACCAAACGGAGCGCCGCCAATCGAGAAGACATTTGCCCGTTCCGAAGTGTTGATTCCAGTGAAATGCAATCAACACCCGTGGATGAAGGCGTATGTTGGCGTTTTGAAGCACCCGTACTTCGCCGTGACTGGTGAAGATGGCGCGTTCACGCTGAAAGATGTGCCACCGGGAACTTACACAGTAGCCGCCTGGAAAGAAGGCGGAGCATTGGGTTCGGAGAAAACAATGCAGGTAACTGTGCCGGCGAAGGGTAGCGCGAAAGCCGACTTCGCATTTGGTGAAGGCACCCAGGCAGCAGGCCGACCGACTCTGGAGATGATGCCGGCGTTGGATCTGCCAATGATGAGAAGGTGAAGTGATTGACGATTGTCGATTGACGATTCGAAGAACGCTTCGCGTCATTTGAGAAGAAGCATTGGTGATCGGCGAAAGAGAGATGATTGACGATTGACGATTGTCGATTGTCGATTTGAAGAACGCTTCGCGTGACTTGGCAGAAAGCGTTTTTCGGGTTCCGGCTTTGCCGCACCGTTGCGGTAAGCCTCCGGCCTACCGTTTTCGTCAACTTGAATTCAGGCTATGCCTAACCTGCTCCATCTTTGAGGCATAGCCTGGATTAGGACTATAAAGGGTTCGGTAAGCCGCAGGCTTAAGGCAAGGGTGCGGAAGAGCCGGAACCCAAGACCATGATCAGATGGTTTCAAATTCGCAATTCAGCACAGCGGCCAATCGAAAATCGACAATCAACAATCGACAATGAATACGGGTTTGCATCTCTTCGCACGTCTCGTGGCTGGCGCCACGTTTTTTCTGATCATCGCCGGCGCACTTGTCACAAGTCACGATGCCGGATTGGCGACACCTGATTGGCCACTTTCCAATGGACAGGTTTTCCCCGAGATGGTGGGAAACCTGTTTTGGGAGCACGGTCACCGGATGGTGGCCACAACAGTCGGGATGTTGACGATTGTCCTCGTTATCTACCTCTTTCGCAGCGAACGGAGAACGAGAGTCCGCCGACTTGGTGTCGTCGCATTACTCGGCGTGATTGCGCAAGGACTGCTTGGAGGATTGACCGTTAAGTTGATGCTTCCGATTTGGGTTTCAACTGCACACGCTACGCTGGCACAGCTCTTCTTTTGCACCACCGTTAGTTTGGCGGTCTTCACTTCAAGGAGTTGGCACGAAACGCATCATGAAGCGGAAG
>DATBMP010000459.1:0-9767 GCA_036554845.1 Pyrinomonadaceae bacterium | reverse complement strand
GGCAAGCCACCCTTCCTGACTTGTTATTGATTGAGTGATCTCTGAGGAAATAACAGGTCAGGAAGGGTGGCTTGCCCCCGCCCGTTGCCCATTTGAGTCGCTTCATCGACTTTTGAGGCAAAGCCCTGCGGCTTCAGTCTTTATCTCCTGTAGAAGTGCTATGCGGGGGAAAGGCGTGATCTCCCGGTATGGAAAGGATTCCGCTGAAGCCAAAACGGCGACGTGAGGATCAGATAGTGGTCTACCGCATACATACCGATGAGGTGGCAGAGGAAACCAGACAAGTGCGGAGGAAAACACAGTGAAGTTTCGTATTCGTATGACCACAATGTATATTGCGCTCGCTAAATCAGCTTGAAATTTAGGAGTTCCCCCGAATGGACACCGAACGATCTGGAGTTTTCTTTGCAGGAGTAGCTCTTGCAGTTGGGTTGGTGTTGGCCGCTGTGATCGGTGGCTGGTCTTTCGTAAGAGGTAAGAGAGGAGATCAGGTAATTACGGTCACCGGTTCAGCACGAAAAAATATTCGATCCGACCTTGTTATTTGGAAGTCGAGTGTTTCGTACCAGGCAGTCACCCTTGCCGACGCCTATCGCTCGCTTTCCGAGGCGGTACCGAAAGTCAAAGCTTACCTTGTGAGCAAAGGAATTCCGGATAACCAGATCACTATCTCAGCAATTTCATCGCAGACTTTACACGCGCGGAATTCTGATGGTGAAGATACAGGACAGATCACCGGTTATTCTTTGCGTCAAGAGTTGCAGGTTCGCTCCAACGACGTCGACAAGATCTCGCAGATTGCTCGCGAGGCGACTGAACTCATTAACCAGGGCATCCTGATTGAATCCATGCCGCCCGAATTCCATTACACCAAACTTGGGGATCTGAAGATTGAGATGCTTGCCGAAGCTGCCAAGGACGCAAAGGAGCGTGCAGAGAAGGTCGCTGAAAGTACTGGCAGCAGCATCGGAAGTGTAAAGACAGCTCGCATGGGCGTGATGCAGATCACCGCGGCCGATTCGAACGAGGTTTCAGATATGGGAATGAACGATACCTCCTCACTCGACAAGACAATCACCGCCGTGGTGAATGTCGGTTTCGAGATCTATTAGGTTAATGAAAGAAAAAAGTGTAGCCGCGGATGATCGCGGATGACGCGGATTAAAGTAGCCGGTCCTATTGAACTTTAACTCTGATCCGCGTTATCTGCGTTTATCCGCGGCTATTTCACATCCTGTCTTGTGCGGCGTACCGATCACTGACCAGAAAACTGTTGACAACCTCACACTTCATCAGCGAATCTAATGCTCACTTACGAGCCCCTTCGTAAGATTTGTCCGGTTTCCAATCAAAGATATGAAAAAGAATTCCCGCATTACCCTCGTTGTCTTCCTGTTCGTGTCTTCAGTAACCACCGCACTCGCTCAGGACACTCCAATAGAATCGGCCACCAGACCACGCACCGTGATGGTGCCCCAGGCACAGAACCCGGTCAAAACGCCGCAAATCGTGGCAGCGCCGACTACTCCTGAAGTCGAGACTCTATCGCCGGAACCGCCGGCTAAAACCGCAGCCGCAGTTGAGGAGAATCCTTCTGCACGTGCAGCAGCCTTTTTGAACGCTACTCAGGTTCGTTCGCGAATTTCTGAAGCAGAGCGAATGCTGAAATCGCAACCACGACAGACGGCATTAGCTTCGCCTCAGATCCAATTTGTGACAGTGGCTGCTCTTGAACGTTCTACCGGCCGCATCCATATGATCTACCTTTCAAAGGAGTTCTTTTTGAAGCGAGATTCAGAAGTCACCCTTCCGAGTTCGCTCGGCACGTTAGTCAGCGTTCGTGTGCTAAGAGCGAACGGTGTCAACACGGCAGTCACCATCTTCGATAGCGCCGGTCAGTCATTTGTTCCGTTGGTAGTCGAATTTCCGATTGAGAAGCGCGGTGTGTTTAAGGAGATGGCGTACTACAGCTCCGCGCATCCCGCATTGTTGTCGCGTGACCTGACAAACACGGGACGTGCTTACGTGCGCAGCATGCTGGACCTCGCGGCTAAGCGATTGCGAGACAAAGGCGTGTTGGTTTCACCGCAACTCATCGATATCGCTGAACGACTTTGTCTCGTCGAACACGTCGATCACCTGCGATTTAAGAACGAGAATCGAGCAGCGCTTTACGACGAGATATTTTCGCTTTACGCGCTCAATGAACTTGATACATATCGCTATGCAGTCAGCTCCGCAGGTGCAGGCGGAATGGTCCAAATGATTCCCTGGGCCTATAACCTGGTCCGCCAACGCCATCCGGGTGTGGGTCTGACTCCAGATTTTGTTGTTGGCATGCGTACACACAGCAACGCGCTGCAAGCCATGCTGCTTTACATGCACGATACCTGGAACGATTTGGCAGCCAACTCTGAAGTGCAATACGCAATGAGCACGAAGCTGGCGACGCAGGAAGAGTTGATGGCCGCTGGTTACAACTCCAATGCAGCAAAGTTGCCTGGCTACCTTCGTCGTGGTGGGTCGAATTGGCGTTCGCTGATTCCGCGTGAGACGCAGATGTACCTGCAAATTTATAAGTCAGTTGACAGTTTGGTTCCGATGAAGAAACGTACAGCGGCGGAACTTCAGGCAGCGAATTAGACTGCAGCAACCTGTTCGAAACGAAAAAGGGCTTGGGGTACTGAACCCCGGCCCTTTTGGCTTTTGGCGACGGTCTTTATCGCAGTGGCGACTATGGCCGGCGCGTTGGTTGCGGCCGGGGCGTTGCCTGGGTCCGAGGTGGCTGCGTAGTCGTAGGTTGTGTGGCAGGCGCGGCGGTAGCGGGAGAAGCAGCATTGAACCTCTGAATCAAGGTATCGGTGATATCTATCGCATCGGACGAATAGACCAATCCTGATTCGAACTTATTGAACACGCCTGCTAATCCCATCTCTTTGCTCAATGCTTCCACCACCGGCATCAACCGGCTATTGAGGGCGACCAGTTCACGATTGCGCGATTCCATCACTTCTTTGTCGGCATCTTCCGCAAAACGCTTCATCGCAACTCTCTTTTCCTCGACTTGTCGAACCAGGTTCTCGCGATTGGCTTGAGTAACAGCCGGTTTGTTCAACTCGAGTTCAAGATTGCGAAGCTCAGTGTCCATTTGCCGTGCTCTCGCCAATCGCTGTTCTTGCAACTGCTTGACCTTGGTGTAGCTGGCTTTGCCAAAGTTCGATTCGCCGACAACTTTCTGAACATCAACAACTGCGATTCTGGTTGGTGGCGCTTGAGCAGTTACGCCATTGCTGGTTATGGAACCAAGGAACCAGGCCCCGAGTGCAACGCTACAGAGAACGAGGAGAGCGGGCAGGTTGATTACGGTGTATTTAGATTCACGACCAGGCCGCATGAAAGAATTGCGATTGGTTAGCATAAGATCTCCTATCTACAATTGAGACTAACGAGTTGATCCGCTTTTAAGACTAACGAGTTGATCCGCTTTTAAGGCTAACGAGTTGATCCACGAAGGCGGCTTTGCCGCATCCCTTGCGGTAAGCCTATGGCTTACCGTTAATCTGCGATCAAGTAAGGCTACGCCTACGCCCGTAGATTTAATTAGGCATAGCCGGCTTAGAAAACCCGCTGCCGGCAAGCCATAGGCTTACCGCAAGGGGTGCGGCAAAGCCGCCTTCGCTTGCCACCGCACACCAAAAATGGCACTCCAAATTTCAATAACGCCAACTCGTTAAGTCGGCTCCTCCCGGTGCGCTCTTCTTGATGCGCTCCAAAATCTTGGGCGCGTAAAACTGATGATACCTGAGTCGGGATAACGCGTTCGGTCGCGTGTGATCGCCGTTCCAACAATGTTCGGCACGCGGTCCATAATCCACAACCCCACCGTAATGCGGGTTCTTGGTCGTCTTCAGAAAATCTTCTACAAGATAGACAGCATCATTGAGAAAGTAGTTGTCTGCCTCGCCCACATAAATGTGAAGTTTACCTTCCAGCTTCGGACCGAGCTTGGCCCAGTCTCGCTTCAGAATGTGACCCAGGTCATAATGCTCACGCCAATAGTTTGCCACTTCACGATCAATCTTACCCGTCAGCTTGTCCCAAATTGGTTTCGGATAGCCGTCAGCTCCCACCGGCGAATACACAGCCTGCCAGATGTCCCACTGCCCACCAGATCGGCTGTTGGTGCCTAGCGCCAGTTCCAGATGATTCATCTCCTCGATAGTCGAAGCGAGTTCACCCAGATAGTTTCGTTTACCTGGTCGAGGAGTTGCCTTCCATTTGGCATCGACGCGATAGGCGTTCTCATGCTCATAGATGTTCACGACTGTGTAAGCCCGAAAGTCGATCGGGTCAGGACAGGCAATCCAGGCGCCGTTGTACTCGTCTGGATAGAACATCTGGGCCGCCATCGCTTCCCACCCACCGGTAGAGCCACCATAGAGAAACCGAGCCCAACCCTTTCCGATGCCGCGAAATTGCTTCTCGATATGCGGCACTAATTCGTAAGTGATCGCGTCACCGTATGGACCGAGGTTCGCAGAGTTCACCGCATAAGAATCGTCGTAGTAGGGATTCGCGTGTTGAATCTCGATGATGATGAAACGTGGAAAGTCCGGGCCAGTCCACTCTTTGTAGAACTGATACGCATGCTCTTGCACGATCTTGTTATATCCATCGAGCTTGAACCGTTCGCTGTATTCGGGTTTGAGATTTGGATCGGGAGGCTGCTCGCGAAAACCGCCAAACGTTGCGGTGAAGTGTCCGTGAAAAATGACTAATGGATAGCGAGCGTTTGGATGCGAATCAAAACCTTCAGGCAGAAGTATGTTCGCGCCGAGGTGCATGGGGCGGCCCCAAAAGTCGGAAAGCAGCTTGCTCTGGATACGAATGTGTTTGATGTACTTCGTATCTTTCGGCGGCTCGATCGGAGGAATGACTTTGTCGAGACTGATCTTGATGGTTCCTCCTCGCGAATCGATCTTCAGTTTCTGTGGCGTGCTATAGAGATTTCCTGGCGCACGATTCCACTGTTGACCCTCACCACGATCCATCGGCAATTCCACCGTATGACCATCGGAGCGCTTGAAAGTCTCGTATCGATGTAACAGCGCCTGCACCCAATACTCACCCGGAGGTACCTGTGCCAGGCTTCGCAGCGGATATCCAAACGCCGCCTGGTCCACAACCGCTTCCTGACCTGCTTTCAAACCATCAACGTCGATTCCAAAAACCTGCTGCGTGGTGGGGTCTTCGCTGATCTGAAAGCGCGGCTCGCGAGAGTTGTCTGTCGAGATCAACAAGAGCACGCGACCGTCTAGTGGCTGGTTGCTGCTGCTCTGGGGAAATGTTACGGCGAATTTGGTTGTTTCGGCGGTAACGGTCGCTTGTGATTTCAGTTCTACTAGCGAAGCGTGGAACAGCAAGAGTAGAAACAGACCGGGAAGCACTCTTTTCGTCATGAACCAAGACCTCCGGAATTTATTGCCGATTGTCGATTGGTGATTCGAAAGCAATCGACCTTGGCTATTATTCACTGAATTGAAGCCGCGGGTTTGCAGGCCGCACTTCAGCTTCACTTTGATCCAGTTGTGGTTGCGCGCGTGAACTGTCGGAGTACTGCAACTTATAAAGCATCCAGTAGAGACCACGATGCGCGAGCAACTCTTGATGCGTGCCCTGTTCGCGAATCTCACCGTGATGCAACACGATGATCTGATCGGCGCGTTGAATGGTTGAAAGACGATGCGCGACGACTATCGAGGTACGATCGCGCATCACACGTTCAATGGCTTGCTGGATTAACTGCTCGGTTTCAGTGTCGATTGAACTGGTTGCTTCGTCAAGAATTAAGAGTGCCGGATCGAATGCCAGCGCTCGCGCAAACGAAATCAACTGCTTCTGTCCGACCGAAAGACCGGCGCCGCGTTCCTTCACTTCCGCTTTCACACCGTCGTGCAAGCGATCGATAAACTTGTCCGCGTGCACTTCGTGAGCTGCCCACTTAACACGCTCATCTGAAATGTCCTCTCGTCCCAGGCGGATGTTTCCCTCGATCGTGCCGCTGAAAAGAAATACATCCTGGAGCACAACCGCGAAGTTTTCGCGCAACGATTTAAGATCCCAATCGCGCAGATCAACTCCATCCAACAGAATTCGACCACGCTGCACATCGTAGAAGCGCATCAAAAGGTTCGTGATCGTCGTCTTTCCAGAACCGGTGTGGCCCACGAGTGCGACTGACTGACCTGGCTCGACCTTAAAAGACACGTCCTTCAAAACCAAGTCGTCATCTTTATAAGCAAACCAAACACCCTCGAATTCGATTACGCCGCGCGCGCGCCCCGACTTTTTCGGTTCGTCTGGAGTGGTGATCGCGATCGGGAGATCAAGTGTCTGGAAGATTCGATGCGATGCGACCACGGCAGCCTGAAGAACGTTGTACTTGTCCGACAGATCGCGAATCGGTTGAAACAGAAATCCCGAGTACTGAATAAAAGCAACCAGCGCTCCCAAAGTCAGCACGGTCTGTTCCGGCGTGTTCTGCATCACGCGATAGCCGCCGTACCAGATGATTAGCGCGATCCCGACTGCGCCGATGAAATCCACCAGCGGAAAAAATACTGCATAGAAGAATATGGTCTCGATGTTGGCTTTGCGATAGTCTTCATTGATCTCGTTGAATCGTCGTAAGGATTTCTGTTCGGCATTGAAGATCTGGACCGTCTGTGCACCGGCAATGTGTTCCTGCAGAAATGCGTTCAACCGGGCCAGACGTGTTCTTACCATGTCATAACCGCGGCGCGCACCCTTACGGAACCAGGTTGTGGCTGCGAACAGCATCGGCACAGTTAAGAGTGTGACCAGCGTAAGTTGCACGTCCATCCACAGCATCACACCAACGATCGCGATGATCTTGACGATATCGCCCAACACGTCGGTGAATCCTTGCGTGAAAAGCTCGTTGAGAGAATCGACGTCTGAAGTTAAGCGGGTCATGATGCGACCCACGGGATTTCGATCGTAGTAGGCAACTTCCTGTTGCTGAAGTTTGCCGTAGAGTTCCCGGCGAATATCGAACATCACATACTGACCGACCGTGTTCAGCAAGACAGATTGGAAATAGGAGAAGATCAACTGCAGCAGTTGCACTCCGAGGAACAATGCCACCAGAAGGATCAGGCCTTCTGCAACTCCCGGCAGGATGTACCAATCGATCGCGTATTGTGTGAACTTCGGTTGCAATACCCCGAGCAGATTCAATACCAGAGTAAGAAGTAGAGATGGGATCAAGAGCCGCAGGTATGGTTTTAGGTATCGCGCCAAACGACGCGCGATCTTGAAATCGTAGGTCTTTCCGATCGCCTCTTCTTCGTGAAATTGTTTGACCGCTTGCGACACTTATTATGAACCACTCCCCTGGGAATTCAGCTTGTACGTTGCGGCCAATAGATGGTCCCGCTTAGGAATGTTGAGTGCGATGCCCACAAACGAGATCGCGAGCAATATGAAGTAGTAAGGATTGCCGGTCAGGAAGCGATCAAGAATTCCCAGCAACGCCGCCGCTTCAGATATGGCCCAGGCAAGAACAAACGCCGTCTGGACCATATCGGGCTTTTGCTGAGAAACGGAGAGTTGCAGCATCTTCTGCTTCATCAGGAATGAGACGATCACCAGCGTTATCCCAACCACCAACAGAGCAATGCTGAGAGTGTTGTTTGACACGTTTGCGTTCGATGGTTCAAAAGCAAAGCTGACAAAGAGAAAGAAGATGGCAACGTTTGACAGCATCGCGAACCAGAGAATCCTAAGGGTTCTCAGCCGCTGTTCGATGTTCGCTTCTTTGTTTTGCATACAGGTCCTCAGTCTGTTTTAAGTGGCAGCCAGTTCTTCCTCGAGCAGTTGTCTTTCGTAGAGAGCTGCATACTCACCCCCCAGGGCGAGTAGTTGGTCGTGCGTGCCGCGTTCCACAATACGGCCTTCTTCCAAAACACAGATCAGATCGGCATCGCGAACCGTCGAGATTCGATGAGAAACAATCAAGCTCGTGCGGTCTCGCATGACGCCGCGTAAGCGACCGAGAATTTTCTCTTCCGTGTAAGTATCAACTGATGAGAGTGCATCATCGAGAATCAGTATCCGAGGCTCTCGTAACACCGCGCGAGCGATTGCTGTGCGTTGCTTTTGTCCCCCGGAAAGAGTGATTCCTCGTTCGCCCACCAGGGTGTCGAACCCATTTGGAAATGTCGCGACGTCTTCAGTTAAGCCAGCAATCTCCGCCGCCCATTCAATTTCGGCCCGCTCGGCCTTTTGCACACCAAAAGCAATATTTTCAGCGAGGGAATCGCTGAACAGAAAAGTCTCCTGCGGCACGTATCCGATGCTGGCGCGAAGCTGGGCCAGTGGATAATCGCGAACCGAAATGCCATCTGTAAAGACCATGCCTTCAGGCGCGTCGATTAGGCGGGGAATCAAGTTCACCAACGTAGACTTACCGCTGCCGGTGCGGCCGACGAAGGCAACTGTTTCGCCTGGAGGGATCGTCAAGTTGATGTCGCGCAGTACGGGTTGGTCGTGTTCATGATACTTAAAGGTCAGGTTGCGAAACTCTATGCGTCCCGCAATCGATGGTTGCTCATTTATATCGGGTCTGTCGCTAATCGCAGGTTTGACTGCGAAGATAGCATTCATCCGCTTTAAGCTTGCAGTTCCTCTTTGATAGAGATTGACCACGTATCCGAGCGCAATCAGTGGCCACACCAGGCGAAACAGGTACATGTTGAAGACGGTAAAGTCTCCGACCGTCATATCCCCGCGAACGGCAAGCGGAACGCCTACCCAGATGATCAGAACAAAGCCGATGCCGATCAGGAACTGCATCAGTGGGCGCATCAAAGCGTCAATACGCACCAGGCTGAGATTCTTTTCTGCATACTGGCGGTTGAGTTCGTTGAAGGCTGCGAGCTCAGCGTCTTCCTGTGCATAGGCGCGGACCACGCGGACACCGCTAATGTTCTCTTGTGCTCGTGCGGTAATGTGCGCAAAGAACTCCTGAATCTTTTCAAAGCGCAGATGTACCTGTTGACCAAAGATCTTCACCGTCAGCGAAACCAGCGGCATCGTGACGAAAAGCAGCAGCGTCAACCACCAGTTGATCATTAACATCAGCGGCAAAACGAGGAGGACCACGAAGATCGTCTGCAGCGTGTACATGATCATGGGACCGGCAAGTTGCCGGACCGCAGACAAGTCGTTTGTGGCGCGGGCCATTAGATCGCCCGTCCGATGTTCCTGGAAGAATGACTGTGGCTGATCGACGAGATGGGTATAGAAGTCTCGCCTCAGATCGTACTCGATGTTGCGAGACATTCCGATGAGGATGCGTCGCTGGAGGAAGAGAAAGATTCCGCTAATCAGACTGGCGCCAAGGACCTTCAGAGCTGACCCGGTAAGTTTTGACCAGGAGATCTCGGCCCAATTTTCATCAACCGCTTGACCCACAATGATGGGAATTGACAGATTGAATAAAACCCCGGCGAGTATGCAGATGATGCCGACGATTAAAGCTGTCTTATAAGGAAGAAAGTACCGGGCAAATCTTTTTAGATCATCCATGAGAAAACGCAACGTGCCACCTCACAACGGGAGAGCGTCTCGCCCGCCACTCCAGAGAACGCGCGCTCTACGGGTGTGCGGGCGGGACGCCCGCGCTCCAAGGTGGACTTATCGATCCAAAAAAGTCCTGAAGCAGCGAGGCGTTATGATGCGCG
>DATBMP010000456.1:0-1872 GCA_036554845.1 Pyrinomonadaceae bacterium | reverse complement strand
AGATGTGTCAGGGCTCAAATTACGGGGCATTTTTAAGGGTGAGCGGTTCGATAAGTGCGCCACAAATGTGTGACTTTCAGGCGGTATTCAACCAGACTTTGGCTAACGCGAAACTGCCTCGCTATCTGCTCACTGGTTTTGCCACTAAAGACGGCTTTTCTTAGTGCCGCAAATGGCAAAAGGGCTGCGGCGCCAACGCCGTACGCCTCCTCTTCATCGGCCTTCCGGTAATCACGAGCGACAGTCCGGCCATGCTCATCTTCAGCAACGACTTTCAGACGGCTCGGTTGATGACCGAGGAAGACGTGTGAGACTTCTTCCATCAGCGTGGCGTTCGTCCGCATCTTGCCGTGGTTCGGATTGAGAATGACGAGTTTCCTTCCGTCAGGCAGCGGCACAGAGCAAGCCCCGCCAGACCATTTCTCCGAAGCTGGACCAAGTAGATGTTCTCGAGCTTCAGCACTCAGGCCCTGAATTTTTTCGAACTCGACTACGAGAAGATTGGCAAAGCGTGCGAGGTTGAAGGGATTTAACGGTTCGTCTGGGCCAACTCTGGCGAAGTCGCGAAGACCCTGGCCCTTTAGTTCAAACTGTCGCCATTTTTCGCCGGGAGGAAGTTCGTAATGGAACATCTATTTGCTGCGTTTGCGAGAGCTCTTCTCTTGTCCCGATTGACTGAACTGCGTATAGGCAACTCGAAACAGTTCTGATAATGCCGAAGCAGTTTCGGGAGTGAGATTGCGATCAGCTCGCAGGTGAGCCTCAACTATTTCTGGCGTTGACTCGTGCGGGAAGTAAACCACGGCCTTGGCTGACTGACTTTCTGCATTCCTCCCACCGAGCACTCTTTCCATGGGCATATCCAACCAGCCTGCGAGACGAGCAATGTTGTCTGCGTCAGGTTTACCGGTGCCATTTTCGATTCGCGACAGAGTAGATGCCGATACTCCGGTTTTGTCTGCCACGTCGCGGAGGCTCAAACCCAGTTCTTCTCTTCGTCGCCGGATAGCGCGACCAAGCTCTTCTGTATTGACTAAAGTTTTAGTCGGTCGTGTCACGGTTCACCTCCATCCATTTTGATAAGAATTCCATGTGGACGATAACACGAGGTGAGTTTTAGATGCAAGACTCTGTATTACACGTGAAACGCGGAGCTCAAAAGCAAGTAGGGCAACGGAGGGCGTTTTGAAATGGCTATTGTTGATTTCGTTGTTGCCGCGCTGACATGGCGAGGTTGCGCGCTCGCGGCAAAGCATCGAGGGCCCGAACTACTTGCGGGTCTTCACTCATGACGTACACGCGATCAGCATTCACTCTTCCATACGCTGCGGTTACCATGTTGTAACGAAGCTGGAGTTCGATGAATGAGCGATTGTGGTCCAAAACTGGAGTGAACTGTTTGAAGTGTTGGTCTTTCGCTACAAAATCGCGGAACGATTGATACATGCTTTCGGTGATTGGGAGATCGTTTCGCTGCAACTGGTGATCGAGGGCGCTTGGTCCAGGAACCCGATGCCTTTCCAATCCATTGATTCGTCCGTTCACAAGTTCACGCGCAAACGCAAAGATCGGATTCAGTAACCGTCGCTGAGTAACAGTGATAAGTCTTGGCTTCACAGACTCGTCCGGATTAATGCCACCACCACCGTAGACCTCGCGGCCGGTGTCGGTTTTCTTAACCTGACCATTTGGTTTCGACTTGTTTTCTTCCGTCTGATTAGCCCCGTTAGTGTAGTAGTCGTAGAAACCGCCGCTGGTGTAGTCGCGCTGAATCAGCCTGCCGGAAGGCGTGAAGTACTTGGCGGATGTTAGAGTCAGGCCGGCGCCATACTCCAACGGAATAATGCTTTGCACCAACCCTTTCCCAAAACT
>DATBMP010000544.1:0-2592 GCA_036554845.1 Pyrinomonadaceae bacterium | reverse complement strand
ATAGACCACCTGGCCACCCTCTCAGCGAGCGGCAACGCCTGTGGATCGAGTTCATTTAGATCGACAAGTGTAGCGATTGCAGTTGCGGCCGAGTGGATATCAAATGGATAGGGCGAGTCATCGTAGTATTTCGGCGAACCGTCCGCAAGAAAGAAGCGCGTGCGCCAAAACTCAAAACCACGCATTAATGATTGCTGAAACTCGTCGGTCCCGGCGCAGTCCATAATCCTCGTGAGCGAACTCAAGACAAAAGCCGTGTGAAAGTTATCAACCCACGCTTGAGTGGATTCCTCACCGTAGGTCCAGGCACCGTCCTCCCGTTGTCGATTAGTCACATATCGAGCCGCGCGAATTGCCATCTCGCACAACTCAGCCTCATTTGTCAGGGAGCTGACTGAGGCGAGTGTTTCGGCCGCCAGCAAACTCGCGTTATAGATCCGCGTTTTCGTATGCGTTGAATAACTGAAACAAAGTTCGGCATCAGTATCAACACTGCGTTTGAGATCGTGGAGGATGAAGTCGCAGGCGCTACGCGCGGTTCTTAAAAAGTGATCATCGCCGAAGATTTGAGCAGCTTCGACAAGTGCCCGAACAGCGAATGCTGTCGGAACGATTGTTGGCGTGCCTCGAGGCGCGAAAAAAACACGCGACTGCCAATCAAAGTTATAACCCCACGCGGTTCCAGTGCTGCTCGTCAACTTCATCCTCAGAAGATCATCGAGTAGTCCGCGAGCGGTCACTACCGATTGTTGCGATTGGGATCTCCGATGATTAGCTAAAGCTGCAAGCGCGAACAATGCAATGCCCTTCGCATTTCTTTGAACAGGAACCGAAACCAGGGGACGCAGATTGAGAGGAGCATGTTTTAGAAGCTGCGTCCACGCCAGTCGGAAAGTTCGGGAATTTTTTAAAGGAGTTGCTTGAAAGAGTTGGCTGTTTAGGGCGTCGAAGGGATCGTAGCCGGCGAAATCACGCGCGTGACACCATTCCAAAAGTTCTTCGAATACTTGCTGAAGACCAGGTTGCATTAAGCGAAGTCGCGACCTCGCAACGGCGAACGTGAAACAGACATCTCGTTGGGAAGAGTCATCGTCACTCTACCTTGACCGAGGTTTCGATGCGGCGCCGCGTCTCGACAAAGCTCTCGTGCCAAAGTTCGAACATCAGCAGCGTCCAGAGCAGTTTCCGATGGTTGGCGACTCCTCGTTCATGTTCGTCCTGCAAACGAGAGATGTATTCGGCATTAAATACCCCCGCACGTCTAACGCGTTCCGGTGAAAGAAGGTCGCGAGCCAACGGTCTAAGTTTTCCCTTCAGCCACTCAGCAACAGGAACGCCGAACCCTTTCTTGGGCCTGCGTCTAACAAATGGCGGAACCAGATCGGCAACCGCGAGTTTGAGAATGTGCTTGGTCCTTCCACCCTTCAACTTGTAGGAAACGGGCAAGGACGCGGCAAACTCCGCAACACGCGGATCAAGAAACGGCGCACGAACCTCCAGCGAAACTGCCATGCTGGCGCGATCAACCTTCGTCAGAATGTCTTCGGCTAAATAAAAATGAAGGTCGAGATCCTGCATGCTTTCCACGATGTCAGTGGCATCGCTCGCAGCTGCCATCTGACGTGCGTCGAAATAGACGTCTCCATTTGTGGACCGCAAAACTTCCGGAGTCAAGACCTGTTCTTGTTCTTCTGGTGTGAAGGACCCAAACCAGATGTGATGTCGCGCAATGGTGTCGTACTTGGCGCCGGTTACAAACCGCATCGCCTTGTAATCGAAAGAAAGGTTCTTGGTTTTCTTTGGCAGCAACCTCACCAACGGTTCCACCAGACCTGATCTAAGGAACTTTGGCGCGCGCATGTAAATGTCGGCCCAGCGATGCCCGCGATACATAGGATAGCCGGCGAACAGTTCGTCTCCACCATCACCGCCGAGCGCAACCGTCACGTGCTTTCGAGTGAACCGAGACAGCAAATACGTAGGCACAAGTGATGGATCGCTGAACGGTTCATCCATCCACGAACCAATCTCGCTCACGAGATTTGCGGCCAGATTTGCGCTCAGTCGTTCCTCGTGGTGATCGGTATTGAGAAACTTCGCGACGCGCCGGGCATAAGACGACTCGTCAAAAGAAGATTCAGCAAAAGAGATCGAAAACGTTCTAACTGGTTCGGACGAGGCGCGAACGGCGAGTGCGGCTATCGTTGAAGAATCTACGCCTCCGGAAAGCAGCACGCCCAACGGCACATCGGAAACCATACGGAGGCGAACTGAGTCTCCTAAAAGCTCGATCAACTGTTGTGCGGCCTCCGCTTCGCTCGGAACCGGCCGCTGCTTGCGATAACTCAAGGTCCAGTAGCGCTCTGTCTGAACCCGACCGTCTTCAAGCGTAAGCATATGCGCCGCGGGAAGTTTGTTGACGCCTTCGTAGATCGACAGTGGTGCGGGAACGTAGTCGAACGAGAGATACTGCCGCAGAGCCTGCAAATTGAGAGAGGTTGAAACTGACGGGTGCGACAACAAGACTTTCGGCTCCGACGCGAAGATCAGTGTCTTGTCAAACACTCCCCAGTAAAGCGGTTTTTCGCCAAA
>DATBMP010000533.1:0-4296 GCA_036554845.1 Pyrinomonadaceae bacterium | reverse complement strand
CTACGGCGTTCTCAAACTTTTGAATGGCGTTCTCAGTATTCCTCCTCCCCTTTAGAGAAAGGAGTTCTCGCGCCTGCAGGTACATGTCGTAGGCTTTGAGATCATCTGTGGGTTTCTTTGCCAACAAGTGCTTCTCGGAATCCGTGAGGGAGATCTTCAGAGCATCGGCGATCTTTTGCGAGACCTCATTCTGCAGATCAAATATGTCTTCGACAAAACTATCGAACCGTTCTGCCCAAAGTTGATAACCGTCTCGAGTATTGATGAGTTGCGCGGTGATCCGGATTCTCTTACCCGCCGTTCGGACACTTCCCTCGAGGATGTAATTTACGCGAAGCGCTTCACCAACCTGCCGGGTGTTGACCTCTTTGTTCCGGAAGGGAAGGACGTCGGTTCGCGGAACGACTTTCAAGTGATTGATTTTTGAGAGGTCCGTAATGATGTCCTCGGTGATGCCGGCACAAAAATAATCACTGTCATTCTCTAAATTCATGTTCTCAAAGTAGAGAACAGCGATCGACTTGTCAGGAACAGAGGAAGCTGACCTTGCTTTCTGATCGGAATGTGTCTTTGCCGGATTAATCCTCTTCGATTCAACTTCGACCTCGCTCTTCAGATCTTTGAGATCGATAAGCAGGTCTTTTGCGGTCTGGTATCGTTCCTCACGATCCTTGCGCAGTGCGCGGCAGACAATACGATCAAACTCGCGCAACTGGTCTGAAAGGTGAAACACCAGAGAATCCGGTTCACGATTGATGATGTCTGACAGCACGTCCACCGTTGTGGGACCTCCAAACGGCTGACGGGTCGTGATCATTTCGTATATCACACAGCCCAGACTCCAAATATCAGTGCGTGAATCTACCTCAAGTCCTCTGGCCTGTTCGGGTGACATATAAGGAACGGTGCCCATGACAAGCCCTGGCTCAGTGTTCAGGTAAGGTTGGGTTGGAGCGTCTAAGACCTCTTGTGTTGACGGCAAACCACGCGAGAGTTTGGCTAAACCAAAATCAAGAACTTTCACGATGCCATCACTACGAAGCATGATGTTCTCTGGCTTAACGTCGCGATGGACGATTCCGACGGCGTGGGTCGCGCACAGTGCACTGGCGACTTGAATTGCAACGTCGATCACCTCATGAGCCTTAAGCGGAGCTAATCTTATTCGCTCGCGCAGAGTCTGTCCTTCGATAAATTCGGTCGCAATGAAATGCTCTGAACCTATTTCATCTATTTCGTAGATAGTAAGAATGTTCGGGTGGTTCAGCGCTGAGGCGGCTTTCGCTTCCTGTATGAAGCGGCGCAGGCGATCGTGGATGCCCACACTTGCCGGCAAGATCTTCAGAGCGACCTTGCGATCGAGCTTCGTGTCATGGGCCAGGTAGACCGTGCCCATTCCACCCGCGCCAAGTTGGGAGGAAATCTCGTAGCGGCCGATTCTGCGCGCTGAATTTTCCAAGGCGTCACGTCGGGAGATTCATCTTTATTGCTTCGAAGAAAGCGGCAATTTCTTCTTCAAAACGGCTCCAAAGAGCCGCAATTGTAAGGCAGTCCGCTCTCCTGTGCCAGCATTGCATCGTGAATCAGAAACCTATCCGGATAGCTATCAATTTTTATTGTCAGACTCCGCACGCGACCGGTCGTGTTATTTGACTGGGCGAGGGACGCAAAGGGTTCCTCGGTCCAGCGCTCTCATTCACACCGGGCTTCAGCCCGGTGACGGGCTTTGGACAAAAAGGTCTTTTGCGTCCCGGCTGTGCCGCACCCTTGCGGTAGGCCTGCGGCTTACCGTTAGTTCAACTTTAATATTAGGCTATGCCTAAACTGTTCCATCCTTGAGGCGTAGCCCTCGATCAAAATTTTGAGATCGTTCGGTAAGCAGCAGGCATATCACAAAGGAATTCGGCTGAGCCGACATTTTGTGCAACGTCCCGGTGAGAAGCAGTAAGTCGAACACGCGGGGGGACGTCTTAACGATTTGCTCTTCGCAGACAACGTAGAGGTTCTGTCCCCCAGCAGAAATGGAAACCGTTGAAACGGTTACTTGATCGTCCAGTACTCATCACACCGGGCTGAAGCCCGGTGTGAATGAGACGAGTACGAGCCTCAGACTTTGAGCAAAGTCGATCTACCTAGCGCGAAAGCCATGATCGTGGGCAAAGACAATGGCTTGTGCGCGCGTCCAAACACCGAGCTTGTCGAAAAGATGAGACACGTGATTGCGCACCGTCTTTTCACTGATAGAAAGGCGTTCCGCAATCTCGGCATTGCCTAGTCCTTCAGTAATCAACTCCAACACTTCTCGCTCGCGCGGTGATAGTGAGCCAAATGC
Organism: Pyrinomonadaceae bacterium; assembly: GCA_036554845.1. GTDB lineage: Bacteria > Acidobacteriota > Blastocatellia > Pyrinomonadales > Pyrinomonadaceae > PSRF01. The sequence continues at coordinate 1,964 of DATBMP010000533.1, read as the reverse complement.
AGAATTCCCGTCACGAGTTGAATCCTTCAACCCCACGAAATCCAACACTTCACGACAGAAACGTTCCCAGGCCGGCTCAGTCTCAAGCAGAATGTGGTTCTTCGAATCAAGCTCGATGAACTGGGCTCCGGGAATCCCACTGGCAAGAATATGCCCTTCTGAGATCGGGATAACGTCTTCGTCGCGCGAGTGCAGCACCAGCGTCGGCGCCTGCACTTTCCTGAGGAGATCCGTGACGTCGATAGCTGCGCGCGTCTCGAGCAATCTGGCGGCGATCTCGGGCGACGTGGTCTTGCGACAGAGTTCATTAAACCAGCACACCTGTTCGTCGGTGGCTCCGGGGATGAATCGAGAAGTGAAGACCTGACGAAAGACGGGATTGTCCTTACCCCAGCCCAATCGAGTGAGATCAATTAGCGCCCGGTACAACCGCTCTTTGTCTGGGTCGCCACGTCGGTAAGTGCCCCGCGCGTAGCCGCCATACAAAATGAGATGAGAGACGCGCTCGGGATGTTTCACCGCATAGGCAATGCACGTCGCCGCTCCCTGAGAAATCCCGAGTAATGCAAACGGCTCGCGGGGACCAGCGGCCGCCACCACAGTTTCCAAATCCTCAACCCAACGCTCGAAAGAAAGATCGCCAACATTCCAGTCAGTCATACCGCAACCACGTTCATCGTGACGCACGAAGCGGAAGTGTTCGCTGAAGAATCTGATCCAGTGCCTCCACACCGGACTTTCCCATTCATACTCAAGATGAGTCATCCAGTTCGCGGCCTTGATCAGCACCGGCCCGGTACCCGCTTCTGCCCATGCGAGTTGGACACCGTCCGCCGTGCACAAGTATCGAATTCGTTGGCTCGGCTTTTTCATCATCGACTTAATTCTCGTGCTCGACCGAGACGAAAGTCCCAGGTCAAGGGGTCGAAGTATATGCAAACCGGGACGAAACTCCCATAGCCTTGAAAGCCGTGGAATTCATATCATCTGCGACTAAAGAAGGGACGCTCGATCAGGTTTTCAGGAAGATCCACAGGACGGTCGAGCGGATCACGCGTGCGTACTCATAAACCCCCAAAGTACTTAGAGATGGAGGCAAATCATGCTTAAGCGAATCCTGTTCTTTGCCTACGGAGTTCTCAGCTACCTGATCTTCTTCGGAACATTTCTCTACGCCATCTGTTTCATCGGCAACTTCGGCGTCCCGACAACTCTCGACGGTCCCGCTAGCGGACCGCTCGGCCTGAGTTTCGCGATTGACGTAGGGCTGCTGACGCTGTTTGCGGTACAGCACAGTGTCATGGCGAGAAAATGGTTCAAGGAGTGGTGGACGCGAATTGTCCCAAAGCCGATCGAACGTTCCACCTATGTACTCTTTTCAAGCCTCGCGCTCATTTTGCTGTTCGCACTATGGCGTCCATTGGGTGGCGTGATCTGGTCCATCGAGGATCCCACTTTGCGTCTTGTGTTGCGTGGATTGTTTGCCTTCGGATGGTTCCTGGTTCTGATCTCCACCTTCTTAATTAACCACTTCGACTTGTTTGGTCTGCGTCAGGTCTGGTTGTACCTGCTCGGGCGACCTTATGAAACCTTACGCTTTAGGACACCTGGGCCATACCGTTTAGTGCGACATCCGCTTTACGTTGGCTGGCTCTTCGCATTTTGGATGACGCCGGTGATGACACTCGCGCACCTGCTCTTCTCGATTGCGACGACCGCTTACATATTGCTGGCCATTCAATTTGAGGAACGCGACCTGGTCCGCGAACACGGCGACACATACAAAGATTATCGCCAGTCCGTGCCCATGCTCGTACCTTTCGTTGGTAAACGTTAGGGATGTGAGAGGTCAGAGGTCGGAGGTCGGAGTGCAGAGGTCGGCGGATGCCACGGGTTTGCCGCGTGGTATTTCACGCTCGCAGCGGCCGTGCCTCAAAAGTAAGAGACGACGCTTAGAATGAAGA
>DATBMP010000487.1:0-3767 GCA_036554845.1 Pyrinomonadaceae bacterium | reverse complement strand
TGGTCCTTCTCGTCCAACAAGTCGGTAGAGTGCTACCGCGCCGAAAAGACCGCAGAAGTAGTACCTTTAATCGGTCGTGCAGAACGTGACGCGATGGCAGGAAAGTGGGTGGCTGTAATGCTCAGCTATGAAGCAGCTCCCGCTTTTGATCCCGCGTTGAAGACCCATTCGACTACAGATTTTCCCCTCGCATGGGCTGCGGTCTTTGATGGACCAACCACGCCTGCATCAGAGATTGAACAGACAGAACGGTCAAGCGTAGATCTCAGTCCAGGCATTGCGCGCGAGGATTACTACGCCGCTATCGCACGCATACGCGACTGGATTGCGCAAGGTGATACTTATCAAGTCAACTTCACTTTTCCTTTCACTGCACAATTAACCGGCGATCCACTTGAACTCTACGAGACGCTCTGCCTTGCGCAGGAGGCGGAATACACCGCCTTCCTTGATCTCGGCGACTACCAAGTGTTGTCCATCTCACCCGAGCTTTTCTTTGAACGTCACGGTGAACAAATAAGAACTCGACCGATGAAGGGAACCATACGCAGAGGTCGATGGACCGCCGAAGACCAGGAGATGGCCGAACGACTCAAACGATCAGCAAAAGACCGCGCTGAAAATGTGATGATCGTAGATCTCTTAAGAAATGATCTGGGGAAGATCTGCAAACCAGGAAGCGTTAACGTGGAGCGTCTTTTTGAACTGGAGCGTTATCCCACGTTGTGGCAACTCACATCCACAGTCGAAGGAACTTTGCGGCCGAATACTTCGCTAACAGAAGTTATCGCAGCGCTGTTTCCCTGCGGGTCGATCACCGGTGCGCCGAAGATTCGCACCATGGAGATCATTCGCGAGCTGGAAAAGTCTCCGCGCAATGTTTACACCGGCGCCATTGGGCTGATTCGTCCCGGTAGTGACTGTATCTTCAACGTAGCGATTCGAACTTTGGTAGTCGAGGCCAATACGGGGCGCGTTCAGTTCGGTGTTGGTGGCGGAATTACGTACGACTCGAACGCTGAGAGTGAATATCAGGAGTGTTTGTTAAAGAGTTCATTTCTCGAAACGCGCCGGCCTCGTTTTCGGCTGCTTGAATCGATTCTCGCCGACGATGGTCAACTATTTTTGTTGGATCGTCATATCGCCAGGCTGTACTCCTCAGCGGAGTATTTTGGATTCGATTTCAGTGAGCAGCGCGTCTTGAGCGAACTTCAAGACGCCCTTCGACTGCACGCAAACGGAAGTTACAAGATCCGTCTCTTGCTTTCCCGCGAGGGACAGACTCAAGTAGAGGTGCTGCCGCTTGAAGATATCGAAGAGCCGGTGCGCGCAGGCCTGGCGAGCAAAGCGGTAGACAGTAACGATCCATTTCTCTTTCACAAGACAACGAATCGTCTCGCGTATGACAGTGCACGCACTGCGACACCGTGCTGCAACGAGACGGTGTATTGGAATGAACGAGGCGAGATTACCGAATCGACACGATGCAATGTTGTGGTTGAGATAGATGGAGAGTTATGTACACCACCGCAAACATCCGGATTATTGGCTGGGACCTTCCGTGAAGAACTACTAGAGCGTGGCGAGATACGTGAGCGGGTTATAACGATAGAGGGGTTGAGAGGTGTAAAAGAGTTCTTCTTAATTAACTCGGTCCGCCGTTGGATGCGTGCGAGTCTGATCGAATAGCGGGTGAGTGGTTAGTTGTAAGTGGTATTGCACAAAAGTCTTTTGGATACGGCTCTGCCGCACCCTTGCGGTAAGCCTCCGGCTTACCGAACCTTGATATATTTTGATTGAGGCTATGCCTCAAAAATGGAACGCTTAGGCGGAGCCTGGTATTTCAAGTTGGACCAAAGGTAAGCCGAAGGCTTACCGCAAGGGGGCGGCAGAGCCGTATCCAAAGATTCTTTACGCAAAGCCTTTAGCAACTGACCTCTGACCACATGAACCACATGACCTCTGACCTCTACTACCGATAGATCAAATACTCTTCCCTTGTCCGGCGAAATTCTTCCAATTGCGAGTTCCACGATCGAACGATCTCCTCCGGCGCTTCAGCTCGCTTCACCCTCTCCAACGTTTCCGAATTCACCAGCAGACGCAGATAGTTCTCAACCTTCCAATCGTTCGGATACAGACGCCGCAACGCAACCGCAAACTCGATTCCAGTCAACACCGGTCGAAACTCATTGCGATTGGTTATCACCAGATTCACACCCTTACATTCTTCGTCCTTGAAAACGGATGCCTTTGGCGTGAACCGCACCGGCACAAATCTCACACCAGGGATTCGTCGTCCATTCAGGTACTCAGCCAACTGCTGATCGTTGATCCACGGCGCGCCTACGATCTCAAACGGCGTATCGGTGCCTCGCCCGACTGACACGTTTGTAGTTTCCAAAAGACCAATGCCCGGATAGAGCGTCGCCTCAGTTAAGCTCCGCATGTTCGGAGAAGGATTCACCCAGGTCAGGTTCGTCGCGTCAAACCACATTCCCCGACTCCAGTTCTCCGCTCGAATCACTCGAAGGTCACAGCCGATCTTTCGCTCAGCATTAAACAACTGGGCCAACTCACCGATCGTCATTCCGTGGCGCACCGGCAGACGATGATGTGCGATGAACGAGAGCTTGTCCGGATCCGCAAGTGGGCCTTCAACGGCGACTCCACCAATTGGGTTCGGCCGGTCCAGCACAAACACGGGCTTTTTTGCCTTTGCCGCTTCCTCCATCACATTGCCGAGCGTTGAAATGTAGGTATAAAAGCGCGCACCGATGTCCTGGATGTCAAACACCAGCGCATCGAGATCAGCAAGTTGTTCCTGTTTGGGCCTGCGTGTTTCACCATACAGCGAATAGATTGGCAGTCCCGTCGCTTCGTCGCGCGAGTCAGACACATTCTCGTCAGCGACGCCACGAATTCCGTGTTCGGGCGAGAACAACGCGACGAGTTGGACACCGGGCGCATTCTTCAAAACATCGATCGTTTGCCGGCCGCGGCGATTCCTACCGGTGTGATTCGTAACCAGACCGATCTTCATACCGGCAAGCTGTTTGAATCCATCACGCTCCAGAACATCGATTCCGGTAAGGACCTGGGCGCTTGTTTCAATCGAGCGGGCACCCTGGATTTGTGAAAATGTAAAGCGAGCCAGATCCCGGTTCATCTCGTTGTAGAAATCCGATAACTGCAGTCTGGCTGCCGCAGCGGTGCTCAAATCGGTAACCGCACCCGCGGCAATCGTGGCGACCTTGCCACGCAATTGCGCCACATCACCTTTCCCGTTCGGATGGACGCGATTGCTGAGGAACACGACAAACATTTTGCTGGCCGGATCGATCCACATCGAAGTGCCGGTAAAACCCGTATGACCAAACGATCCCAACGGAAACAGTTCACCTCGATTGGATGAAAAACTCGTATTGATGTCCCATCCCAACCCTCGGGTCCAACCATTTTCAGAAACCAGACGAGGACGCGTCATCTCGGCAACCATTAAGGGACTCAAGATCTTAACGCCACGATATTGACCGCCACCCAAAATCATCTGCGCATAGATCGCCAGGTCATTAGCAGTAGAGAAGAGTCCAGCATGTCCAGCGACGCCTTGCATGCGAAACGAAGTTGGATCGTGAACCTGGCCCCGCAACCACTTGTCAGCATCCGGATCGTCGGTGTTTGGCTTGTCACCTAGATAACTCTGTTGGCCGCGTCGTTTCTCTGTCGGTGCAATGCGATTCTTAAGTCTTTGTGGCGGGTTGAAA
>DATBMP010000469.1:0-14962 GCA_036554845.1 Pyrinomonadaceae bacterium | reverse complement strand
ATCGAGGATATGCCTCAAAGATGGAACAATTGGCATAGCCTGATATTTAGGTTGGAATATCGGTAAGCCGCAGGCTTACCGCAAGGGTGCGGCAGAGCCGTACCCAAAGGACTTTTTGTACAAAGCCCCATTTATAACTGGGCTGCCAGCTCCTCAACCGTCGTAACCGGTCTTTGGCAAGTGTAGTTCTCGCATACATATGCGGTTGGTGCGCCATCAACCATCGACCGGTCTTTGAGCAACGGAACAACTTCCTGTGCCTTTGTATCCCCCTCAGCCGCCATGGCGACGACTTTATTGGGGAGGTAACGTTGCCACACCTGATCAACCAGATCCCGAGCTCCTGAATCAGCATCCCCGACGATCGCGATCTCTTTACGCTGGCCCAGATAGAAATCGAATGCGCAGAGAGCACGTCCAAAGGCTGATGAATATCTCCGAGCCGGTTCCACCAGCAATCGCAGGATGCTGACAGCTCGCCTGCGGTAATCGTCATTGTCCGTCAGCAACGCAAGGCGCAACAGTACATCCGCAGCCACAGAGTTTCCCGACGGGGTTGCGTTATCGAAAAAGTCTTTGTTCCGGACAATGAGTGATTCGTGACTCTTGCCGGTGAAGAAGAAGCCACCATTCTCGTCGTCCCAAAATTCATCGATCATGGTGTCAGTGATCGCTAAGGCTTCTTTCAACCACTCAATCTCGCCAGTAGTTTGATAAATCGTCAGCAGGCCATCAGCGAGAAAAGCATAATCTTCCAGGTACGCATTCAGCTTTGCTTGTCCATCTTTGAAGGTGCGAAGCAGCAGGTCGCCCTTTCGTAGATTGCTCAAAACGAATGATCCGTTCTTTCGAGCGACGTCCCGATAGTCGCGTCGTCCGAGAATCGCACCAGCTTCGGCAAAGCTCGACAGCATCAACCCGTTCCACGCTGTCAAAATCTTCTCATCACGGTCCGGCTTGATTCGTTCTTCGCGCACTTGGAAGAGTTTCCAACGTGCCTTACTTAGAACCTGGGAAAGTTGCTCTGGCGAGACATTGTGTTGGGACGCAACCTCTTCCCACGAACGAGTGACGTTGAGAATGTTCTTTCCTTCAAAGTTACCCTCTTTAGTCACGTTGTAATACGCCGCGAACAGTCGAGCATCTTCCTTACCGAGTACCTCTAAGATCTCGTCGTAGCCCCAAACGAAAAACTTTCCTTCATGACCTTCCGAATCAGCATCCTGAGTGGAGTAGAAGCCACCCTGCTGGTCAGTCATTTCACGCACGACATAATCGAGAATGCCTTCCGCTGTGTTTCGTGAGAGCTGATCAGCGGTCAACTGGTAGTGATGAAGATAAAGTCTCGAAAGCAAAGCATTGTCATAAAGCATCTTCTCGAAATGAGGGACGAGCCATCTCGCATCCGTCGAATACCGATGGAAACCTCCACCGAGCTGATCGTAGATTCCGCCCTCCGCCATCTTGCGACAGGTGAAGCTCACGATCTCCAGCGGTTCTTGACGCTTCGTTCGGTGATGCGTCTGAAGCAAGAACTCGAGGGTCATCGCCGGTGGAAACTTTGGGGCCCCACCAAAGCCGCCGTTGTTTTGATCGTAGCTGCGAATGATCCCGGCGTAAGCGGTGTCCAGAAGATCTGGTGCAAGCAGTTCATTCGATTCAGTTGCGCCACCGAGTCGGCGCAACTCGGCGACAACTGACTGTGCTGTCTCTGCTACGTCATCCGGCCTTTGTCGATATGCTTCGGCAACACTTATCAGGACCCGGGGAAAGCCGGGAATGTTGTAGCGATCTTCGGGTGGAAAATAGGTTCCACCGTAGTAAGGAACTCCTTCAGGAGTAAGAAATACCGTCATGGGCCAACCACCATGATGCGTCATCATCTGCACAGCATTCATGTAGATCTGGTCCAGGTCCGGCCGCTCTTCACGGTCTACCTTGATATTCACAAAGTTCTCGTTCATCAACTTCGCGATCTCTTCGTTCTCGAACGACTCGTGTTCCATGACATGGCACCAGTGACAGGCTGAGTAACCGATGCTGAGCAGGATGGGTTTGTTTTCAGCGCGTGCTTTAGCAAAGGCTTCTTCGCCCCATGCGTACCAATCGACTGGATTGTGCGCATGTTGAAGAAGATAGGGACTGGTTTCGTGGATCAGACGATTGGTAAACGGGTGTGTTGACATTGGAATTGGAATTTGGAAATTGGAATTTGGAAATTGGAATTTGGAATTTGGAATTTCGAAATTGGAATTTGGAATTTCGAAATTGGAATTTGGAATTTCCAATTTGGAATTTGGATTCTTGTGATCGCGCTTTGGTCTTGGGCTAGTCCTAAGACCCGATACCAAAGGCAAAATTCGAAATTCCAAATTCCAAATTCCAATTTCGAAATTCCAAATTCCAAATTCCAAATTCCAATTCGTATACAACCTAGTCCTTAAACCAGTACGGCGTGCGTTTGGTCCAGACGCTTCTGGGGTATCGACGATGTAGGAGATCGAATGCCGCCTTGGACCAGCGCGCCGATTGTTTGTCAGTACAGCCGTATCGCGTGGTCTTCACTGCAAGATGTAACGCCTCCGGGACTCTTGTATCCGACCCGCTACGGTTGGCCCAGGCAATCGTCTCGCGGCAAAGATAGTTTGGAGCAGCGCCCACACTTCTGATCGTCGCAAACTCTTTTCGCCCCGCTGCGCGTTGGGCGGCAGTAAGAAATCGCGGCAAGGTACCTTCACGAATCAGATCAAACGTAGTCTTTATGATTAGCGCGTCGGGTGTGCTTTCCGGAGTGGGACTAGTAATCGGAAACGCGGAAGTGCACCACCAGTTATCTCGATAGGTGTCTTGCTCGGACAATGCGGCCTCGCGTCCAACGCCGGCATCGACCACAGGCTCGAGTCCCGGAAACTTTAACCACGTAAAGATGCCGGAAAACTTTTTCGCGCCGGGTTCTTTAGCGGCGAGGTACTTATCCAGATACCTCGACATCTCAGGAGCTAACAACTTCAAAGTCGGAACCAGCTCTTCAGCAGTCGCGCTGTCATCCAAAAGTATCGCGCGAACCCATGCGGCTTGGGCCACATCGCGCCTTAGATGAGCCGGCAACGACTGATTTTCGGCAGCCTGCTTCAATACCGTCAAAGGAAACTCTTGATTCAAAAGGTACGCGGCATCTACATCAAACAGCGCTTTTCCTTTCATTGCCTTTGTCTGCTCGGACCCCTCGGTTTCATTGGTTGGTATTTCTCGACCATCATCGTCATAGCTGAATGCGGCCGGAACACGTGGCGCATGAATAAGAAAATCCTCAAGGCTGGTTGCAAGTGCCATTCGTTGACTCAACACCAGGTTCAACCCGGAGACCGTCAACCGATCGCGGTGTTTCAGCAGGTCATCAAGCATCGATCGCGCATCGTTGTAACGTCCGTTCTCAATCGCCAGTCTGATGGTGTGAAACGACAAGGAAGGATATGCCGGCGAGTTAATACTCACGGTGGCAGCGGCAGAGGACAGTTGACGCGCCTGCGTATGCTTCCCGTCGACTTTGGAGATTGCAGCGATCAACCATGGTAGTGAAGCACTTGACTGCCATTTCTCTAACGCATGATCGCGCGCCTTCTGTGTTTGAGTTTGGAATGTGATGATCCAATCAGTGAGGTCATCGGACTTGAGCGCTTCGGGCGGCTCTTTGCTTGGACCTTCGCCGGTGTCACCCAAAACCTGGTCCAGCAGTATCGTGTAGTCCCACAAGTCCTGCTTGACCTTTTCGTCCTGCTTTCCAGTTCGTAACGACTGAGCAAGCGCCAGAACTCTACCTTCCGGATCCAATCTCAGGCGAACGAGGTTCAACAACCTCGTTGCGGCGGCGTGGTTTTCACGCTGACTCGCATCCTTGAGAATCGCATTCAACAGTTTTTCTGCTGCCTTAAGTGGTTCTGCCTTCTGCTCTGGTGGATTCAGACTTGCTTCACGGATTAATGTGCGAGCTAGTAGATACGGCGCCTTCGAATTCCAGGGCGAACTCTTGTCCTCGGCGATCGCTGTGAACAGGTTCTTCGCATCCGCAAACGAGCCAGAGTAAAAGTTAGCCGCTGCGATTTGATAGGTGCGATCACTTTTGATCAGCGGATCGGCATCGGAGGGGGCGGGTTGAGGAATGTGTTTTCCCGCACCGCAGTTCGCAAATACTTCGTCCTGCGCTGCCACCCAATCCTTGATGGCCGGGCTGGCGGCACCAAACTTTGCGATTCGGTCCTGCAAAATAGTGGCAGCATTTCTAAACGCATCGTTTTGGCAGTTGAGATACGTTTCATACTCGTTCGGCTTTTCCCGATTGCGATAAACATCGATCTTCGGGTCGGGACCGAGTTCAGGTACAGCTTTTCGTGCTGCTAACCAGGCCTCTGCGCCTTGCTCGCCTTCATCAGGCCATCTCAGGTTCAACCGATCGCTCCAAAGTTCAACCAGTTGTTTCTGCGCATCGTTGCTAAACCCGGCGTCCGATAGATGTCGATAAGCAACTACGAGATAGGAGCGCGCATAGGTTGGTTGGACCACTCCGATCTCGCCAGCTGCGAAGCGATCCAGCGGGTATTCCGGATGCACCGCAAAACTGAATACCGCGGAAAGCATGAATGGACCACAGGCTTCGGTGCGCGGGGCGTACGTAAGGATGGCGATCAAAAGAAGTACGGTAATGGAAACGCTAAGGGGCCTTTTCATTCTCAATTTTCCTCAAGAGTTCATCAGTAGATTCGGGCGACCATGACTGACTATTGAAGACATAAACACGTTCGGGGAATTTCAGATCCGTGACAGGTTCGTCGGTGGATATGCCAACACTGCCGCGGCATTTTCGCGACTGGAAAGATTCACCCGATGCCAACGCGGCAAGGAATTGATTTCGTTCCTGGCCCATGCGAAACAGCATCGGCACAGCTTCATCAATCGGAAGATCGTCGAGCCAGTTGTCTCCTTTACACCACGAAGCAAGTGCTGTGATTGAGAGTGCGGTGGATTCGGGAAGTTGTTTGCGCAACGCGAAGAGCAAGTCGCGATAGAAGGATCGTTCACTGACAGTGGCGTCGAAATCGATCTGTACTGCAATGACGTCCGGTAACCGTGCCGATTTAATGATCGCGCTAACTGTTTCTGATTGTTGGTTGGCTGACAGCAATGGATCTTCTGACTCGATACGCGTGACGGCGATGAGTGGCGCCCCGGGTGCCACCCTTAATGGTTGCAAGCGAGGGCGCACAACCGCGTCATCATCGCGTAAGTAGATTGTTTGTGAAAGAAATGCGGTCGTGGCTCGTGAGGATTCGAGGTGAGCCAGACTCTCAGGACGTTCCCACGCCCAAAAAATCACGCCCGGAAGTTTTCCGAGACGAGTTACATTTCGCGAGCTCGCGCGATAACTGAGTGCAAAACTCGTCAGCAGAGCTATTGAGAGGATCGAAAGTGTGCCGATGAAGAACTTTAAATTGGAGCAGGGATAACTGCGCATGGGTTTGTTGTTGCGCAGAGTCTACACCAGCGGCACGATAGCGTGTAATTAGAATTTGGAAATGGGGAATTTGGAATTTCGGCAAGTTTAGAGTCTTCTAGTTACGCGACTGAATTGACAGCCCTGGCAAACTGGAAATTCCAAATCCTAAATCCCTACAACGTTTCCCAACCCATTTGCTATACTCCAAACAAAAAATGAATGGTCATTCATTTTTCAATCGTCAGCCCAAAGGATGAATTGATGGAACGTGAAACCCTCGAAATGGATGTAGTCTTTGTTGGCGCCGGACCTGCTAATCTAAGTAGCGCTCTGCACCTCGCTCGTCTCGTGAAGGAACATAATCAGGCATTCCAGGAAGGTAAGCGCGAGGGCAAACCACTCGGTGACATCGAGATCGGAGTTATTGAGAAAGGCGCTTACGTCGGCGCTCATATTCTTTCTGGCGCCGTTATGGATCCGCGAGCTCTTCGAGAGTTGATGCCTGACTTTGTCGAACAAGGTGCGCCCCTCGAGTCTCCCGTCAATGAAGATTACTTTCTTTACCTGACGAAGCAACATGCGATTCGCTCGCCGATCACACCGCCTCCGCTAAAGAACCACGGCTACTACATCGTTTCGCTAAATCGGTTGACTGCATGGCTGGGTGAAAAATGCGAGGAAGCCGGCGTCAACATCTTTCCCGAGTTTCCGGGTGCGCTGATGCTTTACGACGAGGACGACCGAGTCATCGGCGTACGCACCGGCGACAAAGGCATAGATAAGGAAGGAAAACCCAAAGCCAACTTTGAGCCGGGAGTTGATCTCCATGCGAAAGTAACTGTGCTCGGCGAAGGACCACGTGGTTCACTCACAAAGCAACTCACGCAGCGTCTTGGTCTCGATGAAGGAAAGGCACCACAGGTCTACAGCATTGGCGTTAAGGAGTTGTGGGAATTGCCGGATGATCGTTACCCGGCGGGTCGCGTTACTCACACACTCGGTTTTCCATCCGACATTCACACGTATGGCGGTGGTTGGGTCTATGGAATGCAGAATCGCATTTTGAATTTGGGATACGTGACGGGTCTGGATTATAGCGATCCCTTACTCGATCCCCATGCCGAGTTTCAGAAGTTTAAATCCCATCCGTACATCTCGAAGTTACTGGAAGGCGGAAAGATGATTCGTTACGGCGCAAAGACGATTGCCGCCGGCGGATACTTTGCGATGCCGCAGATCTATTCCGACGGAGTATTACTTGTTGGCGATTGCGCCAGTTTCCTCAACTCGCAACGATTGAAGGGAATTCACTCGGCGATTAAGAGCGGAATGCTTGCGGCCCAGGCGATCTTCGAAGCACTTCTGGCAGACGACTACTCAGCGAAACAGTTGCAGCGTTATGAACAGCTCGTCAACGACAGCTGGATCATTCCGGAGCTGCGCAAAGTAAGAAATTTCCATGCTGCGTTTCGGCATAGTCGATGGGTAGCAATGATGAACGTTGGGTTTCAGTTTCTGACGGGAGGTCGTTCATGGGGGATCTTCGACCGCGCGCCGGCCGAACCGGGTCACGAGGCAATGATGCCACTGTCGGCATACGGATATCACGGGGATAAGATCGAGCAAAGGTATGACGGGTTGCGTTTTGACGGAAAGATCACTTTCAACAAACTAACCGATGTGTATCATGCGGCAGTAGGCCATGATGAGGATCAGCCAGCACACTTGCATGTTTTAGATACTGAGATCTGTTCGACTCGTTGTGCTGAAGAGTTTGGCAATCCGTGCCAGCGATTCTGTCCCGCCGCTGTTTATGAGATGGTTGATGGTGGCGCGAATGGAAGACGCAAGCTTCAGATCAATTTCTCCAACTGCGTTCACTGCAAGACCTGCGACATCATGGATCCGTACCAGATCATTAACTGGGTTACGCCGGAAGGCGGTGGCGGACCAGATTACAAAGGCATGTGATGTAGTTGGTGGGCCGGGTATTTGGAGTTTGGGCTTGGGTCTTCGCTCTGCGCCCTCTGCGGCTCTGCGATCTCCGTGTTAACTTTGTCCCAACTGAAAAATACCTGCACACCCGACAATCAAGCGCAGAGATCGCAGAGCCGCAGAGGGCGCAGAGCGAAGATCCGAGCCCAAACTCCAAAGACTAAAGCCCAAGGACGAAGGACCTACGAAAACTAACGATTGAGGGAGCTCTCCTCTTGGCTATCCCCAACGAAATCCTCAACAAAGCTTTTATCGTCGTACAGCCTGACGCGGCGATCGCGACAGTGCGCGCGGGTGTCATGGAGTCCAAAAGCAATTGGACATACGTCGTGGTCCCACTCGGTGAAGCTCAGTTCGGCATCCTTCGACTTGCCGAGATCATAAAGATTCTCAAATCCCTCACTGGTCAACCCTCGCCACTCGCACTGCAGTACACAATGAGAGCAGTGTTAGACGCCGCGCCGCAATATGTAGCCAAAGCTCTCGATCAAAGTGCGACTCGTCAATCCGAGGCGCAACAACTCGTTAAAGCGGCACTGCAGAGACGGCTAGTCGTCACTGCGAATGACAATGTTGCCGGAATACTCGCGATTGAAGCACGTAGCGCTTCGGAATCGCCTGATTTTGAATGGTTGAACCGCGTTTGGGAGAGCGCGCCACTTGCGAGCGGCGCAAGATCACCACAGCCACAGGCCATGGCACCCGCACCTGCGGCCAGCGTGCCAACTGATTCCGCTTCAACATCCGTTCGTTGGATCAACGCTGAGATTCTTGATCGGTCCGGAAACACACCGCTCCAAGTCGGACAGGTCTACACGTTGGCCTTCGATGTTGACACGGAAAAGCGTCTCGGTTCAGTTGTGCACGATGTTTTTACTTACGTGTTCTCGAGTAGTGAAGAGATGGTTGATCTGACGATTCAACTTTCAAGCAGTGACTTCACGATTCACACTGAACCGCAAAAGCTGAAAGTCCCACGCACTGGAAAATCCAAAGGACGAGCGCGATTTGATATCGAGCCTTTGCACAACGGTGAAGGTGTAATCAATGCAGTTTTTTTGAAGGACGGAAACTTTATTCAATTACAGACGATCAGATTGAATGTTGGTGGTCCACCGGAGATCGATTCCGAATCGCTAAGTCGTCCGCTGGAAGCTGCGTTCGATGTTCAACCGCGAGACCTCGGATTAGTGATTACCAATACGGGTACTTCATTCAAGTTGATCATGACCGGTCCCGTGTACGCCGAAGCGACCCTGCCGCTGACATTACCTGAATTGGACCAGGTTATTAGTTCGGTGAGGACCGCGCTTCAGAAAGTAGTCAATTATGAGGTGGGCCCAAACCGGATACGAACCTACCAGGCGAACATTGATATCCCGGTGGATGTGCACCTGGTTGTCCTGAAGCATCTGGCGGAGACAGGCTTTCTGCTTTTTCAACAGCTGTTTTATGGGGATGCTGCCGATGCACAGGCACGCCTGCTTGGTGACAAACTGGTCGAGATGGCTCAGAAACAGCAATTGAAGATTCAGATAGTGTCGCAACAGTTCTTGTTTCCGTGGGGACTGCTCTATCTGGCCCATGAGTTTGATCCGGACAACATCAATCCTGAACAGTTCCTTGGTTTGAAACACATCATTGAACACATCCCGCTTCAACCAAGCATGCAAGTTGTCGATTCGGTGATGCATAGTCGGCCCAATCTAACCGTCAGTCTCAACGTGAATAGCGACATCGACCGACAAATGGGATCACCTTTGATCGGCGATCAGTTGAACTATTGGCAACGTGTTTCGGATCGGGGTGTGGCAAAGGTAATTGTCAGGCAGCTCGGTGACGCAGTTGAGAAGGCACTTTCAGATGCTACTGACAACGAGCAGATTCTCTATTTCTACTGCCACGCGGTGTCACGTGGACTGGATGAAGGGGGTGGTCCCGACGCCTCATCGCTTCAGTTTGCCGAGCGCGCGATAACACTCAAGGATCTGAAACTGCGGGCGCCCACGCGCAAGTCATTGCCGGGCGCGCCACTGGTCTTTATCAATGCGTGCGAGTCGGCTGAGCTGTCGCCGCTGTTCTATGGCGGGTTTGTACCTTATTTCATGGCGAAAGGAGCCCGGGGCGTGATTGGGACCGAGTGTGAAACGCCAGCTTTATTTGCCAAGGAATGGGCCAAGCGTTTCTTTAATCGTTTTCTGGGCGGGATGCCGCTGGGCCAGGTGTTTCTCGAGTTGCGTCGTGAGTTTTTCTTTCAGCACAACAACGCAATGGGTTTGCTTTACGCAGTCTACTGTGATGGCGATACACGGGTCGTTCCGGGAATTGAGATCCGCGATGTTTAGCCAGAGAGGAAGAATCTGATGGATGCACGAATCGATGCGAGTACGGCAAAGGGCCTTTCGATGGAGACAAAACTGCGAGTCTTGCGCGAAGTGGTTGGTGCCACGATTGCGCTGGTGATAGTCCTGGTGACGGGAATCATGCTTTATGTGGTCTTCACCAGGTACGTAGCATCAACTGATCCGGCTTCTGACAAGCACTTTGAACGAGCGAAGGATCTGCTGTTGTTCATCAATCCACTGCTCGGCGTTGTTATTGGTTACTACTTCAATAAGGTCAGCACCGAAGCACGAGCAGAGAAAGCAGAGGCAACGGTTGCGACCGCAAACAACAACGCACAACTAGCAATCGCGGATCGCAATGAGGCCAAGGAAGAGGCCAAAGAAGCGAAGGCGGTGCTGGATGAAGTGATGCCGGCGGCCCAGGAGATTCTGAATGAAAGTCCGCGACAGCCGGGGACGTTAGGTAGTGGAGAAAGCGCCGCCACAGATTCCAACGCGCGTCGCACGTTGCGAAGTGCACTTGATCGTTGGCACCGTTTGAATTGACCGACAAAAGGACTTGAGGAACTAGACGGCTGGGTTCTTTCCCCCGCCATCTTTTACTGAGAAGTGGACGCGACCGCGAATTACCTCTTCCAGGGCAATTCGTGTCGGCTTGTGTTTGACTGGATCGATCTCGATGCGCGGGTGAGCGCCGCGTTGAAGTTGTTTGCTTCGCTTGGCTGCGAGAATAATCAGACGATACTTGGAATCGATCTCGGGAGCCGGAGTCTCTTCGATATTTGTCTCGATACTTTGATCAGTGGTTGCCATTAGTACATTCCTCCTAAGTTGTTATGAAAAAAAATTATTCTTCCTCTGTTTGCGCAAAAGCTTCCACGACCGCTTGCACGAAAGGTTTTTGCCTGCTTAACCGTGCGCGCTCCGCGGAAATTATCGAAGCGAGTTGGGCGCCGGCCCGATCGGCCTGGTCATTGATAATCAGATAATCGAACGACGTGTAGTCCTTTAATTCCTGTGGCGCATTGCGTAAGCGTAGTTCTAACTCCTCGGCTGTGTCAGTGCCTCGCGCTACCAGGCGTTCACGCAAGATGCTGAATGAAGGTGGCAGAATGAAGACACTCACCGAATCGGGAAGCAAATTTCTGACGCTGGCGGCTCCCTGCACATCAACTTCGAGAATGATGTCTCGTCCCGCTTGAAGTTGTTCAACCACCTGGTTCCGAGCAGTACCATAAAGTTTGTCGTGAACATGGGCCCACTCGAGAAACTCGTCTTGGGCGATCATCTTTTCGAACTGATCTTTCGAGACAAAGAAATACTCGCGCCCGTCTACTTCGCCAGGTCGCGGATTGCGCGTGGTATACGAGACGGAGTAGCTGACATCCGGCACCGTCTGCAACACACGTTGAATGAGTGTGCCTTTGCCTCCACCGGAAGGTGAGCTGACAACAAAGAGAATTCCGTTTGTTAGCTTCGATTTTTTGCCGGGCTGAGTCGTCTCTACTTCACTCAACATTCTGGACCTGCTCGCGTAGTTTTTCGACTTCCGCTTTTATCCCAAGTGCCGCTTCCTTGATACTGAGATCGGTTGACTTTGATAACGTAGTATTGGCCTCGCGATTCAATTCCTGAAGTAAGAAGTCGAGCATCTTTCCGGTTTCAGTGGCAGCGTCGAGGGCCTCCCGAAACTGGGCCAGGTGACTTCTTAACCTGACCATTTCTTCACTCACGTCACTGCGATCAGCGAGATATGCTACTTCCTGGGCCAACCGTGCGGGATCAATCTCGGTCACTTGAGTATCACGGTTGAGCAGCTCACCGATTCGTCGTTGCAGGCGCGCTCGATAAGAATCAACCAATCCCGCTGCCGCCTGTTCAATCAAAGGAACCAGCGCTTCGATTTTTCCAATCCGCTCGGCCATCTCGTGGCGCAAAGCTTCGCCTTCCTGTTCGCGCATTCGTTCGAGGTCGGCAAGCGCATCATCAAGGGCTTGTTCGACGCCGGCCACCATTTCAGTAGACAGACCGTCTCGTGCGGTTTGCAGAGCGCCGGGCAATCGGGCAAGTGAATTAATGTCAACCTCGCCTGGTATGTTGAACGACTCCTGCATCTGTCTCAACGCTTCCACGTACCCGGCGATCAGCGGACGATTAAGTTCGTACGCCACAGCAGACGTTCGCTCGAAATTGATAGTTGCATCGACGCGACCGCGCGAAAGTCTCGAGCTGATTCGCCGTTTGACTACTGGCTCGATCGACGAGAGTTCAGAACTGAGTCTGAGATGGATATCGAGAAAGCGGTTGTTGACTGTCTTTAGGTCGACGGAAACGGAGAAGTCTTCGCCTACCACTGCCGCTCGTCCATATCCGGTCATCGATCTCATATAGTTTTGTCTGGTCAGTTGTCGGTTGTTGTCAGGGGTCAGTGGGCTTTTTGATCTTGGGTCTTTGGTCTTGGGTCAGGGATCTCGGTGGCAAGCGAGTCAGTACCGAGATCCCTCATCCCAAGGATCAAAGACCAGAAACTAAAGACCGATTACCTAGAACCCAACTGACCACGGACCACGGAGACCACTGACAACCGACCACTGCCACTGACTCTAACTTACAACCATCTCTTCCTCATCAGCGAACTGCAACTCGTAAAGCTTTTTATACTTTCCGCCCGCCGATATCAGCTCGGAATGTGACCCCATCTCAACAATGCGCCCAGCTTCCATCACAACGATCGTGTCGGCACGGCGAATCGTTGACAACCGGTGCGCGATTACAAGCGTCGTGCGGTTCTGAACCAGATTCGCTATCGCGCGCTGAACCAGACGCTCCGACTCAGCGTCCAGCGCTGATGTAGCTTCGTCCAAGATCAGCACGGGGGCATCAACCAGCAGCGCACGAGCGATTGCCAGTCGTTGCCGCTGGCCACCCGACAAAAAGATCCCTCGTTCACCGACGATCGTGTCATACCCGTTCGGTAGTTCACGAATGAAGTCGTGAGCGAAGGCGATCAGCGACGCTTGTTCGATCTCGATATCAGTTGCGTCCGGCCGACCATAAGAGATGTTGTGCCGGATCGTATCGTTGAAAAGAACCGTTTCTTGGGTGACGAGTGCGATGTTCTTTCTCAGGCTGGCGATACTCGCGTCCCTGATATCGACTCCGTCCCACAATACCTCTCCCAAGACCGGATCATGAAAACGCGGCAGTAACTTAGTTAACGTCGACTTTCCACCGCCCGACTCACCCACGAGGGCCACCATGTGTCCAGCAGGTATTCGCAGATTGATCTCACGCAAGACCGAGCGCGCTTCATTCGCATAACCGAAAGAGACATTGCGCAACTCAATTGCTTGCTTCAATGGCGCGAGAGTGATCGCATTCGGCTTCTCGGGGATCTTGGCGTGTTCGTCCATAACCTCCCACACGTGATTCGCTGCGGCGAGCGATTGCTCCATCGCGTTGTGTAGTCGCGAAAGCTTCCGCATCGGATCGTAGCTGCGAAACAGAAAGAACAGGAAGGTGAGAAACTGTGCGGCCGTCATGCGACCCGAGATGATCTCTCGCTGTCCAAAGAACAACAGGAACACAACAAAGATCACGCCTATCATTTCGATCGCTGGCGGCGCGAACCCAGCGATTCGGGCGCTACGCAGATTCGCATTCACGATCCTTTTCGCAACTACGGTGAAGCGTTCCGATTCTCGACCCTCGGCGCGAAAGGCCTTGACGATGGTCTGGTTTGAAAGTGCTTCCTGAGCTGTATCAGTTAACTCTTTATTACCTTCGAAGCTCTCGCGAGAAAGGTTTCGTAATCGAGTGCTGAACTTCGCGGTCAGCAATGCAATGATTGGAGCGATAACCAGCGAGCCGAGTGTCAACCGCCAACTGTAATAGAAGGACGCAGCCAAAAACGCAATCAGCGTAAAACTCTCGCGCAGCATGTCACGCAGAACGCTAGTAACGGCTGCCTCGATTGCTGCGGCGCTGGATACAAGACGAGAAACCAGGTAGTTGGTGCGATGTCGTTCAAAGAAGGATGCGGACTGCGACAGCACGTGGCGGTAAAGGTCCTGTCGAAGTTTCAGAACAGCTGATTGGCCAATCCGGGCCATCAGATAGGTTGAGAAATACTCAGCAATTCCTTTGGCCACTGTGAAAACGATCAGCAGAATTGAGATCGTCTTCCAGGCTTCCAGACCAGATTCCGGGATGATGCGCTGCAGGCCGAATAGGGTCGGGGTTCTGGTCCCCGTTTGCGAAAATGCCTGGTCGAAGATCGGGACAATCAGGCCGCCAATAGCGCTCTCCAGGAGTCCGACCAGTAGCATTGCGAAGGTTGCCAGGGAGAAGATTGCCCAGTGAGGCTTCAAATACTTGAGCAGTCGTCGAAGGTCATGCATTGCTATTGCGAAACTCTCTGATCAGTTGCTATAAGGAGGGTGAACGGCTGTAAAAGTAAAGAGCAACTATACTTATCATGGATCTGAGACGTCAAGGCAGGTCGAATTTCAGAGGCGACTTCACCGACACTCCTGCTTTCGACCGGCTGAAAAAATTGTCTAACCGGCGCTCGGGCATTCGCTTCTGTTAGACCACCGTCTATGTGGGTTATACTTTGCCAATGGTTCGGGGCTTAAAATAGATCATCCCCTCAGGTTTATAAGGATTTGTCACAACAACATCCAGCTGCCAGTAAGTATTCGGGTAAGCGCCTGCTTATCGTTGACGACGATGCTGACATGCGACTCTTGCTGGCCGAATACTTCCGTCGATTGGGCTTCCATGTAGAGGAGCGTGAGAGTGGAACAGCAGCGCTTGAACCTGCAATCGCAGGAGATTTTGACTGCTTTATTCTCGACGTTTCTATGCCAGGAATTTCAGGACTCGAGTTGCTTAAACGGGTTCGCGATCGAGGAGTTCAAACACCCGCACTCTTTCTAACGGCGCACGATGCGTTGGATGATAAAGTCGCAGGGTTTGAAGCCGGCGCCGACGATTATCTCGCAAAACCATTTAGTCCACGTGAACTCGAGTATCGCATTGAGGCTTTGCTGCGACGTTCGAGTGAAGTGGCCCAACCAACCGATGGTACGCGCATTCAGGTTGGTGACTTGGTGATCGACAAACGTCG